>CAMQVM010000101.1 GCA_947038135.1 uncultured Rikenellaceae bacterium | reverse complement strand
CCTTCGGGAGCTGGCTGATTCACAAAACCAAGGTTTTGCGAATCAGCCTATATAACTCTCCTATTGTTTTAATGCTAAGAAGCGTTATCAGTTGTACAAGTAACCATGAGTAAACACAAAAAAAAAAGGGGGGTCTCACGACTGCCCTTTTTTTCGTGGAATCATTAGAAAATTCCAACTACTAACCCAAACTTAAATAAATGAAGAAATCTAAACTTTATATATCAATTATCACACCGTGCTAATAGGTAGATAACTATATTGATTCAATTTTTTTGATAGTATGCCCTATCTGCTTTATAACATGCAATAAACATGCCAAAATATTGTTTAAACACTTTGTGTAAATATTAAGTGTATTACAAGTTTTTAAGTCTTTAAATGAAGCATATTGCCCAAACTGCACTTTAATTAACTAATAAACTCAAACTTAATATGCAATTACTGTGCCAAACATCTTAGTTATTGTTACATCTTTCAATAGTATATGATTTCTGTATTAATAATATCAATAGATGTTATTATACTACGAAAACTGCTTTTGCAACTCTATAATAAACAAGCAACCTAAGGTGTATCAAATTTATTAATACAAATATCATACCATAAAACAGTAAAATTAAACAACTAAAATTTACAGTCTATTTATTCTATTCACCTGTTAAATGCTGTTAAAATAAACTAATATAACCCTACTAACACTTCTCATTGCATCGCTCAAGTATTATAATGCAATATTACAAATAAATATTGACAATTGCAAAAACTAATACTAAATTTCTTAATAAAAAGATATTTGAAAGTAGGATACACAAAATGAGTATCTAAAATTAATTAACAATATATAGTTAAATGACAATTTAGTTACATTAGATATTAAATACATGGTAATTAAAAAAACAATATATAATTATTTACATTGTAAGTAGTGCCGCAATAGTAAATAATGAATAGATTAGCGACCCCACGCTATTAAGAGTTGCAAACGCCATATTAACTCTTGAAATATCCGAAGGCTTAACTATAATATGCTCATATATAAGTATAAGTGAGAACAATATTGCACCCAAATAATATATTGGGCTATTAATGAAAATGACCCCTATAACAAATACAGTAACAATAGTGATTAAATGAAGAAGCGCACTAATAACAAGAGCTTTTGTCCGCCCAAAATATTGTGGTATAGAGTGTAAATTTTCCTCTCTGTCAAATGCTTCATCAGAGAGGGAATAGAGGATGTCAAAGGCACCTACCCAAGTTATAACAACTAATCCAATTACAAATACAAACAACGAAAACTTGCCTGTAACAGCAATATATGCTCCAATAGGGGCGATAGCAAGAGCCACTCCTAGCACAATATGACAAAGTGCACTAAACCTTTTAAACAGCGAGTAGCCACAAATAATAATCAGAGCCAATGGCGACAACATAAATGCCAGCGAGTTAATAAAATATGCTGTAATAATAAACGCTAGTGCATTTGCAATAATAAATATGCGAGCATTACCAGCAGATATAATTTTAGACGGAATTTCACGAGATGCAGTGCGTGGATTCTTGGCATCAATAAACCTATCTACATATCTATTAAATGCCATGGCACAGTTACGAGCGAAAATCATGCATAATACCATTAAAACAGCAAGAAGTGGCGGAAATGCCTCTGTTTGACATACACCATAAAAAAAACCTATAAAGGCAAAAGGCATAGCAAAAACGGTGTGAGAAAACTTTACTAAAGATAGATATTTTTTAATCATTATTTACTTATATTTACATAATACATAGAAAAATACACTGATATATACATATCAGTAATTTTATTGTTTAAAGCTAAGATATTAATCAAATAACACCCTGTGTGGCATACGATAGGTAAAATGCAACTATTTGCAAAGTGTATATATTGATGTTTATCTGTTATCAGCACATAAACTTACTCATATTTTTTGGGTATTACAAATAAGTGATTTGTAAACTAAGAGTTGTATTTGAATAATAGAGAGAATCACGACCTTGATGTATCATTAAAAAACTTATGTAATCACTCACTACAACACATTTTAGTAAAACGCATTAGAAATAGTCATATTTTAAACTTTTTGACTCATAATTACAAGTGTAATAGTTGTTTTAGTAAACAAACAGTCACTAAAAATAAAGTACAATATTTATTTAAATAAATCTGCAAAAAATCCTACCTATAATGAAGCGTCAAATAAATACGATAACTTAGTAAATTAACAAATACTATGCAGGCTGGGTCTGTTTTTAGATGAAAATATTGATTATACAAAAATTATTCATACCTTAACACCCCGAACAACTACAATTAACAGATGCTTGGTTGGAATATTAGCAAAGTACTAATATGGTCGTCATATAAATAATTTAAGAAAGTAGATATATGTATAAAGCAAATAGTAACAGATATAAAGAGATAATGAAATATAGAAAATGCGGCAATAGTGGCATAGTACTACCTGAGATATCGCTAGGGTTATGGCACAATTTCGGAAGTGTAGATGAATACGAAAACTACTCACAAATAGCATTTGAGGCATTTGATAGCGGAATTACATATTTTGATCTAGCAAACAATTACGGACCTATGGCTGGTTCAGCCGAGAGTAATTTTGGCACTATACTAAAAAAAGGATTAATCAACCACAGAGATGAGATGATAATATCATCGAAGGCAGGTTATATAATGTGGGATGGACCCTACGGAAACGGGGGCAGCAGAAAACACTTAGTATCAAGTATTAACCAAAGTCTTAAAAGAATAGGTGTTGATTATTTAGACATATTTTATTCGCACCGACCTGACCCAAACACTCCAATAGAGGAGACAATGGAGGCTTTGAGTGATATAGTGAGGAGTGGCAAGGCACTATATGTAGGTATTTCAAACTATACTCCAGCACAAACAGCACAAGCAGCATCGATACTTAAAAAGAACAACACGCCATGTATTATTCACCAAGGTCGCTATTCTATGCTAGCTAGAACACCCGAGGAGGGGCTACTTGACACTTTGGAGGCTGAAAATATTGGCTTTGTGGCGTTTTCACCACTTGCTCAAGGTCTACTAACAAATAAATACATAACATCTATACCTGATGATTCACGAGCTGCAAAACAATCGGGATACTTAAAACTAGAACAAGTGAACGAAGATGTGATGCATAAAGTTAGGCAGCTCAACACACTAGCAATAGAGCGTGGGCAGACACTAGCACAGATGGCTACAAGTTGGATTTTACGAGATAGCAGGGTTACAACTGTTGTTGTGGGAGCTAGCAGTACACTTCAACTACGTGATAACATCGCTTCTATAAACTCAAAGGTATTTACTAGTGATGAGTTAAATATAATAGATTCAATATTATCATGAGGCAGTTGCACGATTACAAACGACTGCATTAGTTTTTGATTAGGATTAAGTTGAATGCTAAATAGTATTCTTCTTATATCCTAATCATTAGTTTTTTAAGTTTGATATCTTTATAGATGATCTTCACCCACTTTAAATTTATTGGTTTTGTAATGTTCTTTTAATATCCATCATCTACACTATCATCATGATCAAGAATATTATTATTAACGCATTCATTATCATCAGCTACATTGTCATCTTTGCTATTTTCCCTATCTTCAGCAGATGCAAAATAGTGATCAAACCTCTCACGACTCCACAGAAACATCATTGAATCGTCATTTTTCAACTCATAACGCCTCATTATTGCACTCTTTTAGATTTTTTGCTCAAACGAGAGATGTGATTTTTAAGGAAAAACCGTGGATCACGCATATCTACATCCAGCTGTAATTCGTAAACTATACGCCTATTATTAGTCATCCAATGTTTCAAATCAGATAAATCGACCATAAGAAAATTAGTCGCTTCAACAGATCGTACAATTTTGTTATTAATTAGCGCCCATATTTGCAGTTGTGAGAGCCCCGATTTCATAGATGCATCCCATATTGTGGTGGTAAGTTGTTTCATAATGATGTAGTGTTTTGTTATATTAATTATTAAATTTGCCTAAATGTCTTTTAAAGCAGGCAATTAGATAACAACAAAAATAAAAAATAGAACTATTAACACCATATAATAGTGTATTAAATCATGTTTTATCTGGCGTAAATACCTTATTTACAACGCATAATACCATAAAGTATATTTGTGATCAAAATATAGAATAGAGTAATTTCATAATAATTATAGTGTTTAAAATCAATTATTTTTATATCTTTGTATTGAATATTTAAGATAATTACATAATTAAATAATAACAATGAATAGTAAGGAGGTAAAAGATTTAAATATAATGTTTAAAGAGTACACACCACAGCAGATGATTGAGTACTTTCAGAAAAACTATAGTGGAGAGGTTGCGCTATCCACCTCATTGAGCATGGAAGACCAAATACTCACAAAAATGGTATGTGATATAGATAAAACAATACGGGTATTTACTCTCGATACTGGACGTCTATTCTCAGAAACATACGACCTTATAGATAAAACATCAAAACATTTCGACAAGAACATAGAGGTTTTCTTTCCAGATAGCAGCGCTGTCGAGGAGATGGTAAACCACCACTCTATAAACTTGTTTTATGATAATGTAGAAAATCGTAAACTTTGCTGTAAGATAAGAAAGATGGAGCCACTTAGCAGGGCATTTAAGGGTTTAAAAGTATGGATATGCGGGCTTCGCCAAGAGCAATCTATAACTAGGTATGGACTTGATCCTGTTGAGATAGATGCACAAAACGGACTTATAAAAGTATCACCACTATACAATTGGTCACTGAAAGATGTTAAAGAGTATATAAACAAAAATTCAATACCTTACAATGCGCTATTCGACAGCGGCTTTAGCAGCATAGGATGTCAACCGTGCACCAGAGCAGTAAAAGATGGTGAAGATGAGCGAGGTGGAAGATGGTGGTGGGAAGACGCCAACACCAAAGAGTGTGGACTGCATAAGAAAAATTAGTGTTGTTCTATTACACTCTATCCATAGTGTACTTCTACATTGAATAAAGAACTTGCGCCTCGAGGCAACAGGATAATAATAAAAACAGATAACAATAATATAACATCTACATAAATCACACAAGATGAAAAGCATAAAATGTATCGGTATTTTAACATCAGGAGGTGATGCTCCAGGAATGAACGCAGCAATCAGAGCTGTAACAAGAGCTGCAATATATAACGGGCTACAAGTAAAGGCTATATATCGTGGTTATAAGGGTTTAATAACTGGTGAAATAACAGAGTTTAAAACACAAAATGTAAGCAATATAATACAGCAAGGAGGAACAATACTAAAAACTGCTAGATGTGCAGAGTTTAGAACACCTGAGGGACGTGCAATAGCACATGAAACTCTTGTAAAAGAGGAGATTGATGCAATAGTAGCAATCGGGGGAGATGGCACTTTGACAGGAGCTAGAATATTTGCCTCAGAGTTTAATTTTCCTATTGTTGGTATACCAGGAACTATCGACAACGACCTTTCGGGCACAGATACAACAATTGGATACGATACTGCACTAAATACCATTGTAAAGGCAGTAGATAATATTCGTGACACTGCATCGTCTCATGAACGTCTCTTTTTTATTGAGGTAATGGGTAGAGATGCTGGTTTTCTTGCTTTGAATGGGGCTATTGCTTCAGGAGCAGAGGCTGCAATTATTCCAGAAATAGCACTTGAGCATGATGTGCTTAGTGAGCTAATCGGTAATGGTTTTAGAAAGAGTAAAAATAGTAGCATTGTGCTTGTTGCAGAGAGCCCTGAGACAGGCGGTGCATTGGAGTTTGCAGATCGAATAAAGCAAGAATATCCTCAATATGATGTTAGAGTATCAATACTAGGACACTTACAAAGAGGAGGTTCACCTACTGCAAACGATCGTATTTTAGCTAGCAGAATGGGTGCAGCAGCGATTGATGCTCTTATGGACGGACAAAGAAATGTAATGATCGGAGTTGCTAATAACGAGATACTTCTTATACCATTTTCAAAAGCTATAAAAAAGGATAAGCATATAAGTAGAGAGCTACTACAGACGCTGCGTATATTATCAATATAGTTACAAAGTGCATCGCAAAGATCATGAATTATTATTTAAGTATAAAACTATTCAATAGATCTATATTTCTAATTTTGCGAGACACTCCTATAAAGGCTGATTCGCAAAACCTTGGTTTTGTGAATCAGCCAGCTCCCGAAG
>CAMQVM010000100.1 GCA_947038135.1 uncultured Rikenellaceae bacterium | reverse complement strand
GGAAAATTGACATCTTTAAATAGGTCTAAATCCTCTATTTCAGGCATCCATGATCGGTGTGGGGCTTTATGATGCAGCAACAGACAGAAAGGTTTGGTTTTGTCACGGCTCTCATCAAGCCACTCTAGCGCTAGGTCGGTTGTTACTGTTGTAGCATACCCCTCACGTGTTACCTTTTTGCCATTATTGATAAATGTAGGCTTGTAGTAGTGTCCTTGACCAATAAGTATATCCCAGTGGTCGAAGCCCTGAGGAAGAGATGTTAGATGCCACTTTCCGATTACAGCAGTTTGATAACCAGCCTTTTGTAATAGTTTAGGAAATGTTTGTTGGTCGCCATCAAATTTAGCTTTTACATTATCTGTATATCCATTTATATGGCTGTGCTTACCTGTAAGCATACACGCTCTACTTGGACCAGAAATAGAGTTTGCCACGAAACTGCTAGTGAAAAGTGCACCATCTTTTGCTATTCTGTCAATGTTAGGAGTATCTATATATCTATTATCATAGGCACTAAGCGCTCTAAATGAGTGGTCGTCACTCATTATATATAGTATATTCATTGGCTTAGTATCCTTTACTTGTGCTTTTGCAGCTAAAGGAACAAATAGCACTCCTAAAGAGAGAGTAGCTTTTGCAGCATTTTGTAGATTATTGGACATAAAATAAAATTAAAGTTATTAAAGCAATTTAGTTTATTAATATCGTGTTATTAATACAAACACCTATATAGTATAATGCAAATATAGTATAAAAAAGTGATTTATACTATATATATTGTGTGTTTTATTAAAAATATGCTGACGATAGAGTTTTATAACAATTTGATCAGAGAATATTAGAGCTAAATTACAACACTTTTTTTCAACCGACTAAGATGCACAGGGGTAATATTAAGATAAGAAGCGATATAATGTTGTGGTACTCTCTGAAATATATCAGGAAATTGAAACTTCATATTATTATATCTTTCAAGAGGAGATAACATATAGATATCTTGGATTCTATCACTCCAAAGAAAGAAATATTTTTCTGCAAATATTCGCCCCAACCTATCACCATAACGTAAGCTTTCGTAGGCATCTTTAAGCATAGCAGTAGATATCATAGCTACCGAGGTGTCTTCAAGTGCTTGGATAGAGTACCTTGATTTTGAGCCCTTCAAGAAACTCTCATAATCGGCTGCAAAACTATTCTCGACAGAGAAATAGAAGGTTTTCTCTTCACCATTACTATTAGTAAAGAAGGTTCTAAGCGCTCCTTTAAAAACAAAATAGATATTTTCTGTAACAGATCCTTCAGATACTATTATCTCATTTTTGCTTACCTCTTTAAATTGAAGCATAGATATAAAGTGACTCCACTCAGCATCATTTATCTCTATATATTTAGAGATTAACCCACGAAACTCTTCGTTTGCAATATTCATAATTAAATCAGACGTTTAATAAATTTAAAATAGTTAAAAGGTGCATATTTTAGCGGTATATCAATCCACACGGCTGTTTTAACAACCCCTCGAATATTGCTAAATATCAAAAAGCTATCTTTGCCATGATACCTACCCATTCCACTGCTTCCAACACCACCAAATGGTAAATTATGGTTTGTGATATGCATTAAAGTATCATTAATACACGCCCCTCCTGAGGTTGTTTTGCTCAGAACATTATCACCATCTTTTCCGAAATAGTATAGTGCTAATGGCTTTTCTTTCTGGCTAAGGTAGTAAAAAACTTCCGATATATCTCCAAAAGTCATTACTGGTAAAATAGGTCCAAATATCTCTTCTTGCATAATTAATGATTCAGGTCTTATATTGTCTATAATTGTAGGTGCTATATATCGCTGCTGCTCATCAACTTCACCACCACAATATACATCCCCTTCATTCATCAGCTCTTTAAGCCTACCCATGGCTTGATCGCTTATAATACGAGGGTATACACGGCTATCAATAACATTATCACCGTACATTTCAGTTATATACCTCTTTAATTTCACTAGTAATTTATCTTTTATACTTTTGTGTACCAATAGGTAATCGGGGGCTATACAAGTCTGCCCTGCATTGATAAATTTACCCCAAATTATACGTTTAGCCGCAACATCTAAATTTGCATCGTGGTCAACTATACATGGGCTCTTACCTCCAAGCTCTAGCACAAGCGGAGTAAGGTTTTCGGCTGCTGCCTTGCTTACAACCTTGCCTAGCGCAGTGCTTCCTGTAAAAAAAATGATGTCGAACTTCTGCTCAAATAGCAGCTCATTTACCTCTCGCCCTCCTAATACTATATCTATATAGTTGGGGCTGTATAACTCCTTAATCATCTCCTCAATCAATTTTGCAGTAGCAGTAGCATTAGGAGATGGCTTTATCATAGCGCAACATCCCGATGAAATTGCACCTATCAATGGGTTGATAACTAGCTGAAAAGGGTAGTTCCAAGGGGCAACAATCAACGCTATACCTAGTGGCTCATATATTATAGTGCTAGATGATGGGAAAAGATGTATTGGTGTTTTAACCTTTTGAGGTTCAGCCCATTTTTTAAGGTGTTTAAGGTGATTATCAAGCTCTTGCATAACAATACTGATCTCGGTTAGGTATGCCTCTTCAGGAGATTTATGTAGATCCTCCCACAGTGCCGCCTCAATATCAAGCTCTCTTTTTATAATTAGGCGCTTTAGTTTTTTTAGCTGTTCTAATCTAAACTCAACGCCTTTCGTGTTGTTTAAGCGAAAAAATTCTCTCTGCTTACTTATGCTGTTAACTATTCTATCTTTCATACATTTATAATTTATTTTTTATGCGTTTACGATTTACTTTTCATTTTTGTCTCATAATTATTTTTTGCGCCCTACAAAGTTGTCCATTGTTTTATAGATGCCTAATATACCCCCAGCAATATAGTCAAGCACCGAAATCGGAAGTATAGCCTGCCCCAACCTAGCAAAAAAGTATAAGCTACGTGAGATAGAAAGCATCTTCTTATCGCTCTCTATTGCTTTAATAATAGTCGCAGCGGTTTTCTCTGGATCAAGAATTGGGATTATAGACTTTACCCCATCAAACATCCCTGTATTTATATAGTAGGGCATTATAGTCGTTACTTTTACATTTTTATTCATCTGCTGCATCTCAAGACGTAGGCTGTCTGACCATCCGATAACCGCCCATTTACTTGCTGCATATACCGACATTTTAGGATTTGTAATAAATCCTGCAGAAGATGCGATGTTACATATATGCCCCGAATTTTGATTTAACATATCTCCCAAAAACTCGAGAGTAACATACATCGGAGCATTAGAGTTAACACTCATCACACTCTGGATATCTGTTATTGAATGATCTGCAAAATATTTACCAACAACGATTCCTGCATTATTAATCAACACATCTACAACCCCCATATTTTTTTTTACCTCTTCAGCTGCCATTTTCACATTTTCAATGTTTGATACATCAACACAGCCTCCGTATATGACACCTAAACCCTTCAGATCACCGATTGTCTTCTCTATATTTCGTCTATTAAGATCCCATATGATAACATTTGCCCCCTTTTCTAATGCTATTCTAGCCATTATCTTTCCTATTCCTGATGCTCCACCAGTGATTAAAATATTCTTTCCTTGTAACTTTTTCATATCATCAATTTTTATGTAAAAGTAGATAATATTACTGCTCTGCACGATAACATTTGTTTAGATAGTGTTACTAGTATTTGTTCAAATAAAAACCTTTATAAGTAATAGTTATCTAAATTGGTTATTATATATTTAACCTTTTCGCCAAACAGAAATTATTCACTCAATAACCAAACCAAACACTCTTCTAAATATATGATAATATAGAGGTGAAATAGCACAGTAGCGAGTAAAAAAGTAATAAAATTTCACAAATAGTTGTGAATTGCGATTATTTTACTACCTTTAAGAAATTTTAATTAAATACATTATGTTTGACAAAGATATATATATACAAAGAAGAGCTTCTTTAAAGAGAGCTGTAAACAGTGGAGTAGTGATACTAATGGGTAACATGGAGTCGGCAAGAAACTACCACCATAACTATGAGCATTTCCGCCAAGATAGCACTTTTTTATACTATTTTGGAGTTAATGCCGAAAATTTAGTTGGTGTAGTTGATATAGATAATAATAACGATGCCATATATGGTAACGACTACACAATTGATGATATAATATGGATGGGTGACCAGCCATCTATCGCAGAGATGGCAGCAGGTGCAGGAGTCACTACAACATCTACACTAAGTGAGTTAGAGGTTTATATCAATAAAGCGAAAAAATCAGGGCGTAAAATTCATTTTTTGCCACCATATCGCAACACTACAAAAATACAGTTAGAGTCGCTTATAGGCATCAAGGCTAATGAGTTAGAAAACTATGCTTCAATGGAGCTAGTACGTGCTGTTGTAGCAGACCGAGAGATAAAAAGTGATGCTGAGATTGCAGAGCTTCACAAAGCTTTCAATATAGGTTATGAGATGCATACTTTGGCTATGCGTATGTGCAAGCCTGGTTTAGGCGAGCGTGAAATTGCAGGAGCTATTGAGGGAGTTGCACTTCGTAAGGGTTCGGGCGTCTCTTTTCATAATATAGTAAGCCATCATGGTCAGACACTTCACAACCATTCTCACAATAATAACCTTGCGCCTGAGCGTATGCTACTTGTAGATTGTGGAGCTGAAACAATCATGAATTACGCAAGTGACAACACACGTACAATGCCAGTATCAGGTAGTTACACCTCTAAGCAAAGAGAGCTATATGATATACTAACGGCAGGATTTGACAAGGCTATATCTATGACAAAAGCTGGTATTATTAATCAAGAGGTACAAAAAGAGTGTTTGCGAGTTATGTGTAATGGTCTTCACTCTATTGGTCTTATTAAAGGCGATGCAGAAGAGGCTCTTGAGAGTGGTGCTATGAGCCTATTTATGCCTCATGGTCTTGGACATCAGCTAGGTCTTGATGTTCATGACATGGAGAATTTTGGAGAGAACAACGTAGGTTATGATACTGAAACTAAACGTAGCACTCAGTTTGGATTCTCAGCACTACGAATGGGAAAGAGGCTTCGTGAAGGTCACGTTTTAACTATTGAGCCTGGTATATATTTTATTCCTAAACTTATAGAAAAGTGGAAAAAAGATGGAACAAACAGTGAGTTTATCAACTTTAATCTTGTAGAAAAAGAGTATCTTGATTATGGTGGTATGCGTGTTGAAGATACCGTTGTTGTTACTAAAAGAGGCTCTATGATTCTAGGTGACAACCGTATTCCATATACATCTACACAGATAGAAGAGTACATGAAACATAACAGAGAGTAGTGATATGTAGCTTTAATTGATTTTAAATTACAGGCTACTACATTTTTTAAGATTCTTATATATTGCAGTCATTTGGGGCTGTTTATGGAATATCCGAATTTATTATATATAGGTTATCATTCATTTGAAAAAATGAATGATAACCTATTTTTGATGAATAAAACAGGGTAATATTTATAGTTCATATTTTAATATTGACAAGTGCTTAGAGTGATGTTTTAGTGTCGTTCTTTTTTTGTAAAGCAGTTAATACAAGCACTATAAAAAGATGTGTATGCTTTGTCAGATATTCATCTCTGCTTTCAAATATAGAATAGAAATCTAATAACATTTTTCAATAAACTTAATTTATTTGTTAAGTAAGATTGGGTTTGAAGTACTAATAAATTCGAGTTTAGATAAATATTTTGTTGTAATATTAAAATATATTATATACTTTTGTTTTTCTTTTTACTTGATAACTATGTGTGTCTTGTAAATATTAGATACCTTAATATCATGTTAGGGTACTTAAAAAAAAATTCAAGTTATATACATGATTTCGTATTTTATCAAAAGATAACAGTGTGATTTTGGACGTATATCAAGCTTTAGCTAGGGTCGTATATTACCTAGCCTAAAGTAATACACACAAATATATATTCTATTACTAATAACAAATATATGCAATAACTACACAGTACAATTATACAAATACATCATTATAATATATTTTCAACTATGACAAAAGAATTACTTATTTTACCAGCATTACTATTTTTAGCATCCTCACTTTGCATCTCTTGTGGAACAAGAAACCAACAAGGTATATCCAATACTACTACTAAAGAGAGTACGGTTGAAGCAACAAAGATAGTAAGCAAGCCAATATATAATGTATATGTTGAAAATTCAGCTAGTATGTATGGATATGTTGAAGGTGTTACTGACTTTGAACAATCAGTGT
>CAMQVM010000099.1 GCA_947038135.1 uncultured Rikenellaceae bacterium | reverse complement strand
TAAAGGCGGCAGTTTCTATTCCCGATTCGCTATTTGTGCGTGCAGGATATAGCGCTAATGCAGAGATTATAACAGCAATAAAAAATAATGTTTTAGCTATACCTGAAAGCGCTATACAGTTTAAAAATGATAGCACCTTTGTAGAGATACTTACATCATCAGACACTACCATTATCGGAAACCAGATTTTTGAACGAAAAAACATAGAGCTAGGGCTTTCAGATGGCGTACTAGTAGAGGTGATATCTGGGCTAGATGGAACAGAGAAAATAAAGGGTAATAAAAAAAGATTATAACATACAATTATGAAGATGAAAAAGATTGTTTTTAGTGCACTAATACTTGCACTATCAGCCACCACTGCCACAGCGCAGAAGCAGTGGAGCTTAACAGATTGTATCAATCATGCTGTTGAAAACAACATAGATATTCAAAAAAATGCACTGTACACCAAGCAGAACGAAATATCACTTAACAGTGCTAAAAACGACCGCCTACCATCGTTAAATGGCTCGATGGGTGGGAGTCTATATTTTGGTCGAGGACCATCTCGTGATGGTACTTACACCGATAATTCACAGCACACATCAAATGCAGGCTTATCGCTTGGTGGCTCAATTTATGAGGGTTCGAGGTTAAAAAACAATATTTTATCACGCCAGTTCGACCTGCAAGCTTCAATTGCCGACTATGAGGGAGCAAAAGAAGACCTATCTCTTCAAATAGTATCGATGTATATGCAGATACTATATAATAAGGAGTTATATGCAGTGTCACAAAAGCAGGTAGAGTTATCGGCTGGCTTCTCTGAGCGCAGTAAAATTTTACTTGATGCTGGCAGAGCGTCGGAGGGTGACTACTTTGAGAGCCTATCTATACTATCAAGAGACAAGCTTAGCATGACCGAGACAGCGGCACAATTACAACTTAGCCTTTTAACTCTATCACAAGCATTAAACCTCGACAGCGTTGATGGCTTTGATATATCTACTCCAGTATTTGATGACCCTAACAGCGACATCACAGCCGAGCTATCAAACACCAACGAGGTGTATGACATAGCGGTAGAAAACCGCCCACAAGTTAAGGGTGCAGAGCTGAAGCTATCAAGCCTAGAGTACCAGCTAAAGGTAGCACGTGCATCGGGTTTGCCAAGCCTTAGCTACTCAGCAGGTTACAACAACTCTTACTACTACTCTTTTACTAGCGATGTAGAGAACTATAAATTTACTGAACAGATGCGCCGCAACGGTAGCCAAACGATTGGATTAAGCTTACAGATACCTATTTTTAATAAGTTTGCAACCCGCAACCAGCGCAAATCGGCAGAGTTGAATATTATAAGTCAAAACTTAGAGATCAGAAATGTAAAACTAAAGTTACTAAAAGATATTGAGCAGGCATACCAAAATGCTAAGCTCTCAAAAGAGAAGTTTTCAGCATCACAAGAGTCATTAACATCATCAAAAATAGCCTTTGAGTATGCTAGGGTAAAGGCAGATGAAGGACGAGCAACGATCTTTGATTTCAACGACTCAAAAACCAGTTTAATACGCTCGGAGTCTGAGTTGATAAGAGCTAAGTATGAGTTTTTATTTAATAAAAAAATTCTTGATTTTTACTCTGGTGTACCACTTGCTAGATAGGTTTATAATTTGCTTATATCATTTTACAGCAAGCAATTATCACTAATCAATTAGATATTAACACATAAGTATTTATATAGGTTTTAGCACCTAGTTAATACCGTTAGTTTCACAAGATACAAAATACCGTTACAAAATTTGCACAGTGCTACTGTATAGATTTTGCAACGGTATTTTTTATCGCTACAAAGCTCAATCCTAATCTCTAAAACGATGTGAAATTTTACAATTTTGCAACGGTCTCAAAAAATATTTGGAGTATGTTTAATTTTTCAATATCTTTATAGCACATTTATTTTATTAACTTACAGCATAAAAAGTGAGTACGATAAAGAAGTTCTTGAAAACAAGGGTATTAAACAGACATATATAGCCTAAAAGCTAGTAAATAAGTTTTAGAATTATAGATATTATGTTTGTAATCTCCACCAATCTACGCTCAAAAATCTATTTAAAATAGTAAAAGCTGGGTGCGGACCATAAAAAATTAATTGATAGTAAAGATAAAAACATATATGAAGCAAATTAAACAAAATAGTTTTATCACAAATAAAGATAAGTTTCTTTCAGAGATAATAGATGGCATACTACCGAAATGCCGCTCTATTGATATTCTTGTGGGATATTTTTATTACTCTGGTTTTGAGCAAATATATAAAAATATAGAAGACAAACACCTTCGTATACTTGTTGGTTTGGAGGTAGACACTGAAATTGTGGGTCGTGTGCGTGAGGTAGATGCCTTTAGTGCTGGCAAGCTATCTCGAGGACAGATAAAAGATCGTTACTATAATTCACTTGTTCGGTTATTTAACGAGACTGACAGTTTCGATTCTGACACTAAAACCACAGCCTTTGAGCTATTTTACAAAAAAATTAAAAATGGCTCTTTAGAGATAAGAAAAACAGATGAGCCATGTCATGCAAAAATGTACCTTTTTGAATATAACGACATGGTTAATGAAGGAGGTGAAGCTCCTGGCACGGTTATTACTGGATCGAGCAACTTATCGCATGCTGGACTTAAGGGTAGGTTAGAAATTAATGCTCGTTTTGATCAAAAGCATTACTATGATGATGGCAAAGAGATATTTGATGATTTATGGAGAGAAGCGATATCAATAGCCGATAGCGAAACAATTGAAGAGTTTTCAGAAAAGGTAATAAAACATATATGGTACGAAAAGCTGTATGCTCCATACTTAATGTATATTCGTGTGCTACATGAATACTTTACTATACCAACTAAAGAGAACTTATTAACACCTTGTGATATAACAGATGGTAAATATTTCAATCTTAAATACCAAACAGATGCCACCCAAATGGCTCTTAACTCTATAGATAATCACAACGGTGTTATTGTTGCAGATGTCGTAGGGCTTGGTAAAAGTATTATTGCTTCAACTGTTGCACGTAATATGAAGTTACGCACTATTATAGTTTCGCCGCCTCACCTAACCACTCAGTGGAATGAGTATAAAGATGAGTTTAAATTCCCTGCCACTGTTTTTAGTAGTGGACGTATTGAGGATGCTAGACAGCATTATAAAAACATTGTTAATGACAAAGAGCCATTCTTGATTATTATAGATGAGGCACATAAATACAAAAATGAATATACGCAAGATTACGCAAGCCTTCACGACCTATGTATGGGTAACAAGGTTATGCTATTAACAGCTACACCTTTCAACAACCGACCAGACGATATATACTCTATGTTGAAGCTTTTTCAAGTACCAACAAAATCGACACTTAAAACTGTTGATAACCTTGGTGCGGAGTTCAAGGAGTTAATAAAACAATACAAGGAGCTAACCAAAAGCCAAAAGAGCAAAGAAATAACTGATATAGAGGTTACAGATGAGGCAAATAGAATTGCCAGAAAAATACGCTCTATCATTTCGCCTTTGGTAGTTAGGCGCTCACGTCTTGATTTAGAAAATATTTCAGAGTATAAAGAAGATCTTAAACTACAAAATATAGAAGTTGTTATCCCTAATGACCCCGAAGAGTTAGAGTACAACTTGCATGATGTCAAAGATTTATATATGCGCACCTTAAAAACACTTTCAAAACCAGAAAGCGAGGGTGACAAGAGCAGGTTTAAATCATCTCGTTATCAACCAATAGCATATTCTAATGAACATAGAGGAGAACTTGAAAAGATTTTAGAAGAGAAAACAGGCATAAAATATAACCTAATGATTGGAACACAAACCAATCTTTCTGACTTTATGCGAAGACTCTTAGTGCGTCGCTTCGAGAGCTCAGTATCTGCATTTATGCAATCTCTAAACAACATGATACAATCTCACGAACATATACTTGGCTGGGTTAAAAAGCGTGGAACAGTGCCAATTTACAAGAATGGATATCTACCTTCTGTCTCAACATTTTACAACTCTACTGATGATAATATTGAAGAGGAGATAAAAGATAAGATCGAAAAATACGAAAAGAGAGGATTTTTTGAGATTGATGTTAAATATATTGACAAAGATAGGTTTATTGCAGATGTGAAGTCTGATAAAAAGCTATTGGAGGGTATTCGTACAGAGTGGTTTGGCGAAGATCCAACAATAAAAGTAGACTACAAGCTCAACTCATTCAAGGCATTACTACGAAAAATGAGAACAGAGCAACCAGAGCGCAAAATCATTGTCTTCACAGAGTTTGCCGACACAGCAAAATATCTTGATGAGCAGTTGATAAATGACAATTTAGGGGTGATGAAATACACCTCAAAAGACTCTTCAACAAGCAAAAAAGAGATAATACGAGCTAATTTTGATGCTGGGTACAAACAAGAGTTTCAACGAGACGATTATCAAATATTAGTTGCTACAGATGCTATATCTGAGGGGTACAACCTTCATCGTGCAGGAGCTATTTTTAATTATGATATACCTTATAACCCCACACGTGTTATTCAGCGTATTGGTCGAATTAACCGTATCAATAAAAAGATGTTTGATGAGCTGTATATCTACAACTACTTCCCTACCGATGTAGGTGAGAACGAAACTCGAACAAAGGAGATATCATCACTAAAGATGGCTATGATTCATGCCATTATGGGAGAGGACACAAAGGTGCTTACAAAAGATGAAAACCCACAATCATACTTTATTGAGCAATATCGTAAAGAGATGCAAAACAGTGAAATTGCCTCGTGGGATGCTAAGTATAAAGATGATTTAAATAAACTTAAAGGCACAGAGGCCTACACAGCGGCTCTCAATATTCCACACCGTGCCCGTACTGGGCGAGAGGTTGACAAGCCACTTAAGGGAGTATTAATATTTGGCAAAAAGGGCAATGACTATGTTTTTAAGATATGTAACGAAGCCCTCACCACTACTTCACTCACAGCCGAAGAGGCACTTTATCTATTTAAAGCAGAGCGAGATGAGTGCTCCTTTGGGGTATCAGACAAATTCGGTAATATGTACCAAGCTGTCAAAGACTCACTATTTAGAGGAGAAGCATCTGACCACAATGAAAAAGAGCGACTAAATGCAATGGATAAAATAAAGATTATATCTAAGCTAAAGGTAGTAGGTAAAGATTACATTAAAGATTTAATAGCAGCGATCAAGCTAGATGGATTATCTGGCTACGAACTGCGCCACATCAATAAGTTAACACCAAAAGATTTCAGCACATTACCAAAAGATATCGAACAGCAATATTTAAATAGAATTATAACATCAACAAACAAAATCGACCAAAGCGATGAAGTATTGATACTTGCCGAGGAGATTAAATAATATAGATTATGGAATTTAATATAGGATACAACCGAGAATCTTTTGTGAAATTTTTAACCGTGGATTTTCTACCTCAAGATTTCATTCAAGAAACAAGCCGTGTAAATATTACACATAAAACAAGGCATATTAAAGAGGTAACAAGGCTTGGAACAAGCGACTCTTTAGGATTAATAATATACGAAGTTAAACACGAGGGCAAACGTGACCCACGTGTAGGACTCTCAAAAGAGGCGTTTAAACTCTTGGCGCAAGAGTGGCACGACAAAGCACTTATTGCTTTTGTTCCGATTGATAGTGATTCAAACTATCGATTTTCGTACATCTCAATAGACCTAGACTTGACGGCAGAAGGAAAGATTAAAAAATCATTCTCAAACCCTCGTAGATACTCATATTATTTAGGCGAAGACATAGCACAATACACCCCTAACAAGTATTTGAATAGTGGTAGGGTAAAAGATAATACAGACCTACAAGATAGATTCTCAGTAGAGGTGCTAACTAAAGCATTCTATAATGAGTTGTATGATTGGTATGCTTGGGCAGTTAAGGTTGTGCGTTTTCCTAATGATTTAGCTGACAAAACAGATGACGAAAAGTACAACCATGAGGCAGTAATTAGATTGATTACTCGTCTTATCTTTGTATGGTTTTTAAAGCAAAAAAAGCTTATCCCTACAGAGTTTTTTGATGAAAATTACATTAATAATAATTTCATTAATGGTTTTGATCCTTATGCTAAAACAACACTATTTGGAAAATCAGATGATAGCAAATATTATAAAGCAATACTCCAAAACCTATTTTTCGCAATGCTAAATAGCCCTATCACATCAACTAAAGGTGATATGGAGCGACGATTCATAAAAGAGGCTGTAAACGGCAAAACAAGCGACCATGACAATAAAAAGTTAATGCGCTACAAGTCGATGTTTTCAAATCC
>CAMQVM010000098.1 GCA_947038135.1 uncultured Rikenellaceae bacterium | reverse complement strand
TTACATACAAGCCGTATTTTCAAGCAATACAAAGGTATCGACCTATTGCATCAAAAAGATATGTTTGGTTTAAAATAAGCATCCATATAAGCCATATTCCGAGGTATCTCTAAAATGTCGACACTTGCACTACTGATAAACAAAGCGCAAAACAAGAAAGAAGACACCCCGAAATTTGCATTTCGTGATATCTTCTTAACCTAGTAACTTACGTATATTGATACTTACTCTACAGTAGGAACAACTGATACATAAGATTTTCCGCCTACACGCTTTCTAAAAGCGATAGTACCTGCACAAAGAGCAAAAAGAGTATGATCTTTTCCCATACCTACATTTTCACCTGGATTGTGCACTGTACCTCTTTGACGTACAATGATGTTGCCAGCTTTTGCTACCTGTCCACCAAATAATTTAACACCTAAACGTTTACTTTCTGATTCACGGCCGTTCCTAGAACTACCGACACCTTTTTTGTGAGCCATCTCTAATAAATCTTTAAATGATTAACCAATAATTTCTTCGATAAGCAGTTGTGTTAAATACTGGCGATGGCCATTCTTAACACGGTAGCCTTTTCTTCTTTTCTTTTTGAACACGATAACTTTATCGTCCTTAAGATGGCGAAGAATCTTTACCTTTACTGAAGCGCCTTCTACAACAGGTGCGCCTACTTTAACCTGACCGTCATTTTCTACTAGCAGGACTTTATCGAAGCTCAAAGATGATTCTACCTCACCCTTAAGACGGTGTACATAGAGCTTACGATTTACTTCAGCCTTAAACTGTTGGCCTGCGATTTCTACAATTGCGTACATTAATTCTGTATGAAATTAATAATTTGTTAAATAAAAATATTACCTGCAAAGATAGTAATTATTTTATTTACAACCAAATATATAAGTAAAAGATTATCATAAATCGCTTCTAACGCACCTTAAACGGCAAAAATATATCAAAATAATAGTTGAAATATGTAGAATATATCAAATAAAATGATACCTTTGTCTAAATAAACAGATAAACATAATTTAATTTTTACAGAATATGTTAACACCATTTAAATTCACCCCTATACTAAAAGAGAGAATTTGGGGCGGCGAAGAGCTTAAATCACTAGGTAAAAAAGTACCTACTGGTAAATTAATTGGCGAAAGCTGGGAGATATCAGATATCGAAGGCGATGTAAGCGTTGTATCAGAGGGCAAACTCACAGGTAACACACTATCTGAATTGATAGAGGTTTATATGGAAGAGCTAGTCGGTGAGAGTGTTTTTAATAAATTTGGACAAGAGTTTCCTTTGCTAATAAAATTTATTGACGCACAAGACAACCTATCGGTACAGGTGCATCCTGATGATAAACTTTCATCGAAAAGACACCACTCGTATGGTAAAACAGAGATGTGGTATGTGCTAGATTGTAAACCTGGGGCAGAGCTATATTTGGGCTTTAACCGCAAGGTTACGAGAGATGAGTACCAATCAAGAGTAGACGATGGTACACTAATGGAGATAATGAAGAGCTACAAGGTTAAGCCTGGTGATGCGTTTTATATCCCTGCAGGAGAAATTCATGCTATTGGTATAGGCATAGTAATTGCAGAGATACAACAAACCTCAGACATTACATATCGTGTATTTGACTTTAACCGTGTAGACGATAACGGAGATGCACGTGAGCTGCACACTGAGCTGGCTCTTGATGCTATAAACTTCAATGAGCCGTATGCAGGAGTAGACATAACACCATCGTTTGAGAAAAACAAGTCTATTAAAATGCAGAGTTGTAAATACTTCTCTACTAATGTAATAGAGTTGGCTGGTGATATTGCTTGTGACTACTCTAAATTAGATAGTTTTGTGATATATATAGCCCTAGAGGGAGATATGGTTGTTAAATATAGCGAAGGAGAGATGAACTTAACAAAAGGTGAATCGATACTAGTTCCTGCTTCTATAAATAACATTACCTTATCAGGAAAAGGAAAAATAATTGAAGTATTTATATAATTATCACTCTTTATTATACATAAATAACCGATACATTACTTCAATTTTGTATAGCAAAGAGTAAATTTTAAATTTTAAAAAAAAGAGTATGAAAAAGTTAGTCTTAATCTGTTCAGTATTTATGTTGACAGTAAGTTGTGGAAATTGCTGCACAGCTGAAAAAGGTAGCACAAAAGAGTGTGCCAAAAAAGAGTGTGCCGCAAAAGAGTGCACTGTAAAAGGTGACAGCACTGCTTGTGCTGCTAAAAAGTGTTGTGCTGCCGACAGTACTGCTTGCGCTGCTAAAAAGAGTGCTAAGAAGTGTTGCGCTGCCGATAGCACTAAAGCTACAAAATGAAGGTCTAAAGGCGTAACTGGCGGATATTCACAACAACAAGCTGTTACTGAAGATGACAAAAAAGTATTTTCAGAGGCTATGTTAACAGTCAAAACATCAGACACAATTACTCCTAAAACGGTTGCTAAGCAGGTTGTTGCAGGAACTAACTACTTGTTTGTATGCGACGTTGTGAATAGTAAAAACGAGAGTTACCAAGAAGAGGTGTTAATTTTCAAGCCACTTCCTCACACTAAAAAGCCAGCCACAGTAGTTAAAACAACGAAAGTTGAAAAGGACAAGTAAACGGAGCTCCGAATAGGTTTATATCATTAGTGATATAAGACAGAAGGGTTTTATTAGGTGTAAATTAATATCATTGAGATATTAATTTACACCTTTTTTTGAGCAAAGTGCATATTGAAGCTCAAAACTTAGAATAAAATTATGATATAGTACTAAAATCAACCACTTTACCTGCACTCTTACTCTCAGTAAGTGCTTTGAAAAGAGAGTTATCCTCTCTCTCTAAAAGAGGATCATCGGCTAGAAGCTCCTCGCACACCTCACGCACAAAAATCATGAGCTCATTATCACGAGATACAGATGCTAGATTCAGATCAAACATATCACCGCTTTGGCGTGTACCCTCGAGCTCTCCATAACCACGAAGCTTAAGATCAAGCTCAGCTAGCTCAAAACCATCAGATGTTTCAACCATTGCCTCTAAACGTCTACGGCTATCTACCGACAGCTTATACCCTGCCATCAAAACGCAGTATGATTGCTCACCTCCACGCCCAACACGACCACGAAGCTGATGAAGCTGCGACAGACCAAACCTCTCTGCACTCTCAATAATCATAACAGTTGCATTAGGAACATTTACCCCAACCTCAATAACAGTAGTAGCAACAAGTATTTGAGCTTCATGATTTTTAAACTGCTGCATACTGATCTCTTTATCGGCAGCTTTCATTTTGCCATGCACAATAGCAGTATTAAATTGAGGCATAGGAAAAGCACGAGTAATGCTATCATAGCCCTCTTCTAAGTTTTTGTAGTCTAGCTTTTCAGACTCTTTAATCATCGGATAAACGATATATATCTGCCTGCCTAATGCTATCTGCTGACGCATAAACCCGAAAACCTGCTCACGGCGTGAGTCGTTCATTAAAAGTGTCTTTATCTCTTTACGTCCTGGGGGAAGTTCATCGATAATAGACACATCTAAATCGCCATATATAGTCATTGCTAAAGTACGAGGTATAGGCGTTGCACTCATAACCAAAATATGAGGAGCAAGAGTACTTTTACGCCAAAGCCTAGAACGCTGCTCTACACCAAAACGATGCTGCTCATCGATTACCACAAGCCCCAAACTCTTAAACACAACATAGTCTTCAAGCACCGCATGGGTAGAGATAAGAATATTTATCTCACCACTAGCCAACGACTCGGTTAAAGAGGCACGCTTGCGCTTTGTGGTTGAGCCCTTTAAAAGATCTATTGTTATATTAAGCCCCTCACTCATCTCTAATAGTGAGTGGTAATGCTGAGTGGCAAGTATCTCGGTGGGTGCCATCAAGCAGCACTGAAACCCATTGTCGATAGCTATCAACATTGCTAAAAAAGCCACGATAGTCTTTCCACTCCCAACATCACCTTGTAGCAACCTATTCATTTGACGACCAGTGATAGAGTCTTGGCGTATCTCTTTCACTACCCTCTTTTGCGCATTGGTAAGCTCAAACGGTAGGTTTTCGTTATAGAAAGTATTAAAAGCATCACCTATTTTAGGGAACATATAACCTTGATATTGGGTTACACGAATGCTTCGCTGACGTAATATAGAGAGCTGAATAACTAAAAATTCTTCGAATTTGATACGATATTGAGCAGCAGAAAGCAGCTCGTTAGATTGTGGAAAATGGATATTTATAAGTGACTCTTTCAGTGATATAAGATTATACTTCTGTAAAAACCACTCTGGAAGAGTCTCTTCTATATGTTGTGCTCCACTTTTCAGCAGACCATGTATTACACTTTGAATAATATTGCTATTTGCACCAGACTTATTAAGCCTTTCAGATACACTATATATACCGTGCATACCCATCTTTTGCAGTGCAGCGGCACTCATTGGGATATCCATCTCAGGGTGTGCAATATTTAACCTACCGTTGAAAAATGTAGGACGACCGAAAATTATATACTCTCTATCAATCTCAATACGTTTCGCCGCCCACTCAACTCCTCGAAACCACACAAGCTCTGCACGTGAGGTGGCATCTTGCACCGTTACTTGAAGCCTCATTTTACGACCTATGCCAATAGTTTGCATAGCGATAACTCGTGCACGAATTTGTATGTATGTAAGTGAGTCGTTAGTAATCTCTGATATATTATATACCTTTGAGCGGTCGATATATTTGTAAGGATAATATCGCACGAAATCGTGATAAGAGATGATTCCAAGCTCGCTAACAATAAGCTTTGCTCTTTGCTCTCCTATCCCTTGTAGAAATTTAATATTAATATTATCCCAAAATAAACTCACTATATGTACAATCTACTGATTTAAAAATATATAGGTAATTGTACCCTTATGTTTAGATTCCCACTCACTGTTCAACTGAAAACGTGAGCTACGAGCAAACTCTAGCGCTGTATCATTAACACACCTATTGCGTGTAGACGATGTTCTATCTACATCTGCTGATATCACATCACCATTATCATCTACTACAATGTTAATAACTACTTCTCCACCACCTTCGCACTTATAGGCAGGAATAGGTAGATATGATGCTCGTCTACCATCAAGCTCATAGCTAACAGTTACTTTGCCTTTTACGTTAGTCTGATCACTTGGAATATCTGATTTACCTTTCACCTTTTCGGGAGCTGGTTTTCTTTGCATCATAGCTTCTGCCTCAGCTGCCGCCTTGGCATTAGATGCTCTATTAGCATCTAACCTATCTTGAACAGCCTTTGCCTCTTCATATATATCATTAGCATTGGTTCCCTTATCATCTTTAAGCCCTGCATCAAGCTTGGCTCCTCGGTTTACAGAGACATTTTTTACATCTTCATAGGTCTGCTCAATCCTTTCAGGAATCTTCTCTTTCTCTTCAGGAACTTCCTCTTTAACTTTCTCCTCTTCAGGAGGTGCCTCAATAAAGAACCCATCACTAAGCACAATCTCCATTATATTGATCCGTACAGATGCAAAGGTAAAGAACATAGTTACAAACACGAGCACAAGTGCCACTACACCCAATTTATTTCTATATATCCAATCTGCAAAACTCATTTTTCGCCTCTTGAAAGGCATCGCCCTGTACATTATATACTGAGGGTCGTTTCGATCAATTGGTTTTCTAGGTTTTAGTTGTGATTTAGGCTGAGGTTGAGAGTTTGGCTTTGGCTGTGCTCTTAACGACTCCTTTTCTTTAGACTGAGTGCTCTTATTTGTTGGCTTCATAAAGTATATTTTATATTTTTTCTACTCTTGACCCACCAGATACATCACTCTCAACAATATTAACATTGCTACCTTTATAACGAAGCAATGAAGCTGAATTGACTAAAACTTTAAGATTCTGCCCTACATATATATCAGCAGTAGAAGCGCCACTTAGCGACACATCAATACTTTTAAATAATATACCAAGAGCATTAAAAGAGGATGACCCATCGATGTTTACACTATTATAATCAGGACATAATGAATGACCACTCACTTCGATCTTAGACTTTCCACTTGCTGTGAAAGTTGCAGGTGTAGAGGTGAAAAAATCAGCTATTATGATACTTGCCCCTGAATCTGCCGTGAAACTCGAAGAGTTGAATACTTGCGTATTTTTCGCTAAATTTAAACTTGATGAATTATCAACATTAGCTGTCAAGCCTCCATTACTCAGCAAAGAACCATCAACACGTAAAGTTGAAGCTGAACTAACCTCTAAATTTACAGAGCTCGAGCTGAAATCAGCAGCAACGACTGCATTACAAGCGTTTTTAATAACCAACGATTCTAAAGATGCTGC
>CAMQVM010000097.1 GCA_947038135.1 uncultured Rikenellaceae bacterium | reverse complement strand
TCATTCCGATTTTTTTTCCAATTAGTCCTGACATTTTCTGTTCAGATAATTTATTAATTAAAAACTATTGTCTTGATAAGTATAACTTATAGATATACTTAACAGACCACAAAGATACGAAATCTTTTTGACTTACCAAAATTTTTTTCATTAATTTGCTGAAAAATCGTTAGTTAGCATTTATTTTCCTTAAAATACAGAGATAAAAGTCACCAAAAAGCGGCGAAATAAATATTTGTGGTTGTTAAATTATTTGCATATCTTTGTTAAATTATTGCTAAGAACACCTGTAAGCGGTATTATTCATAGTATCTAGATAATTTTAAAAAGAAATTGAAATGACATTATTAGTATTAGATGCACAATATGAGCTTGTTAACAATAAGTTATATAAATTTGAAAAATTTATTTAAAACATAAAATATTTAATCAATTCTGCACAAAAAAGAGGGGTTGATGTAGTATATGTTCGCCATGATGATGGTATTGAGCTGACAAAAGGAACACGAGGTTTTGAAATTTTTGATGATTTTACACCTATGAGAAATGAGAAAATTTTTGATAAAAATAAAAATATTGCACTCAAGGATACTGGTCTAACTGAGTATCTACATTCGAAAGACGAAACCACGATAATGCTTGTATGATTACAGACAGATTATTGTTTTGATGCCACTGTTAAGTGCGGTTTTGAGCATGGATTTGAGATGATAATACCTGAATTTTGCAACTCTACAATTGACAATGAATATTTAACAGCCGAGGAGTCGTATAGGTATTACAATGAAAAGATGTGGAATAATAGATACGCAAGGTGCATTAGCATAGAACAGGCTTTATCAATACTATAAAGGGCTACTCAACTATAAAGGGCGATTCGCAAGACCTTAAATACACATATTATCAACTATTTAGGTATAGTTTTTATTAATAAATCACCCACAGAACAGAACATATAGCTGTTTTTGGGGTAATACAATTTTTATTTACGCTTTAAAAAAAAGTGGTGCTCTAAAGAGCTCGCAAAAAACACCTACGTGCCTTAGGTGCTTGGTGACTCCCTTAGGGAGCTGGGTAATTCGCAAAACCGAGGTTTTGCGAATTACCCTATAAAGGGCTACTCACAAAACCAAGTTTTGCAAATAGCCCAATTATAAAGTAATAATACTTAAATTGTGAATTTACCTATTTACCAGCTTTTTTAAGCGTGATCAAGATAACTCCATTTTTTCCTTTAGCACCATATAGATCCGTAGCGGCTTTATCTTTCAGCACAGACATTGAATCAACATCTTCTGCGTTAGGCATATCTACACTCTCCTTGCCGTCTATAATAAGCAGAGGTTTTTTGCCTCCTTTAGGGACTCTATAAACCAACTCATTTGTAGAATCTTGACTTCGGTGACCAACCACAACTACATCATCTGTATCTACTCTATCAGATACAGTAGCTGACTTCGAGCTATCTTTTGCGGGCTTAACAGGCAATACTACTTCACTGTTACTATCAACCTTAGCACCATCTTTCAACGTTATTAATATAACACCCTTCTTACCTTTTTCGCCATAAACATCAGTAGCTGCTTTATCTTTCAGTACTGATAAAGACTCTATATCATCTGGCGAGATACCAGAAAGGTCTTTATGTTCCTTACCATTTACTAAAATCAGAAGGTCTGCATACTCCTTGCCACGAATAACAAGTTTAGTTTGTGTATCAGAAGAGTCTTTTGACCACTTGCTATAAATAGTATCGGTTACTCCTTGAATAATATTAACTGTTACCTCGGGCTCAGTAGCAACATTCAATGCTTCGTAGTTAGATAAAGTGGCTAAAGAGGAGATTTCACTAAACTGGTTAGCAACTCTCGGAGAGGCAAACAATGTTGCCGACAAACACGCTAAAGGGAGTACATACAAACATTTTGCAACTGCCCATTTACTTGATTCTTGTTTCATCATCATAATAATTCGATTTTTAAGCTTACTGTGATTAAGGCTGCTAGTCATTGAGTAACAGTGACATTTATCAACAGTCTTTTTAATTAATAATAATTGATATAATTTTGTGTTAACACCGGTGTCGAGTACTAATTTATCTGCCATATATTCGTGAGTCTGCAAAAGCGCCTGCTTATAGAGCCACACAACAGGATTGAACCACTGAAATATTACCAGCATATCTATAAGGACGATATCCCAAGAGTGACGGTACTTAATATGAGCTAACTCGTGAATAATTATCTCTTTGCCATCATCAATCATATCAGCTCGAGATATTATTATATAGTTCATCCAGCTAAAGGGCGACATCTTTTTATCATGAATTATAAGAGTCACCTCTTTTTTTAGTCCTACCACACTCTTACAACGAGCTAGCAACTCTAAAGCACTGCTTTCACACTCATCTCTTTTAGACAAAATAATAGAAGCAAGATCAAGATAGGAGATAAGAAGCCTTATGCCTAAAATCACCACACCTATTATATAGGTAACAAGAATATATTTTACAGTTAAATAAAGGGCTTCATTTTGCTGCGGTAACTGTACATCAATAGGAGTAGTCATTAATGATGATGAAAATTCTATCGGTGTGCCTGCAACCGTAGGAGCAACAAACCACCCCCACTCTACAAATGGTAGTATCAAAGAGACACCCACAACCAACAACCATAAAGCTCTATTAACACCATGGAATGTTTCACCACTCAAAACCAATTTATTGAATATATAAAAGAAGCCAAGGCACAATGCCGACTTTATAATGTAAACCAAAAACACGCCCATATCTATCTCCCTTTCTCTACTATATCTATCAACTCCTTCAACTCATCTACCGAAATAGCCTTATCACTCACTAGCGATGATATTGCTGAAAATAGAGAGTTGTCGTAATATTTACCTATCACTTCTTTAAGCGACCTATTTTTAAACTGCTCTTTGGTTATTACAACATAGTATTGATGGCTTCCTCCAAAAGAGTTGTGTGATAAAAAACCCTTCTCTTCTAAACTCCTTATTATAGTAGACAAAGTGTTGATATGGGGCTTTGGCTCACTGTAAGACTCCCATATCTCTTTCACAAAAATAGGTCTATCTTTTGCCCATAAGATATTCATTATCTCCTCTTCTTTTGACGTTATTTTCATCATAGCTTTATATTTTATATTTACTGTTTATACAAAGGTAATCGTTTTATTTAATTATCCAACTATAAGTTGTAGTTTATTAACTATAAATTATAGTTTAGTGTAGTTATAGTTGATTGTCAATACATTACAACATAAAAAAATATCTCTCGAAATTCATAAAATTGAATTTTTGAGAGATATTGATATTTATAATGGGTAAATTTAATTTTTAAGATACTTGTCAAGCCAGCCAAAAAACTCTTTATGCCAAATAGTAGAGTTTTGTGGTTTGAAGACTTGATGTCCTTCATCTTCAAAAAACACCAAGCGAGAGTCAAGCCCTTTAAGACGTGCAGCAGTAAAGGCTTGAAGACTTTCGGTATAAGGTATACGATAATCATTCTGCCCAACTATAATAAGTATAGGTGTATCCCATTTATCGACAAAGTTATGCGGTGAGTTGGCATAAGAGCGCTTGACAGTAGCGTTATCTTTCCAAGGTGCACCACCTATATCGTTATTAGGGAACCATAGCTCTTCGGTAGAGAGGTAGAAGCTGCTAAAATTAAACATACCACAGTGCGATATAAACGCTTTAAAACGCCCCTCATGATGCCCAGCTAAGAAATATGTAGAGTAGCCTCCATAGCTCGCACCTACACAAGCTCTACGATCAACATCAACATAAGGCTCTCTGCTCACATCATCAATAGCGCTAAGGTAATCTTTTATATTTTGCCCGCTATAATCGCCTGATATCTGATCTAGCCACTCGCTACCAAATGATGGCAGACCTCGACGGTTAGGAGCAACTACAACATAACCTTCAGCTGCCATAAGTGCTAAATTCCAACGATAGCTCCAAAACTGACTTACCACACTCTGCGGTCCACCTTGACAATAAAGCAGGGTTGGATATTTCTTTGCAGCATCAAACTTTGGAGGTGTAAGAACCCACACCAACATCTGCTTGTTATCGGTTGTGGTAACCATACGCTTTTCGAACGCTGGCATATCAAGATTATCAAATATCTCTTTATTGATAAATGTAACTTGCTCAGCCTTGCCCGTTTTATCATCTACCTCAAACACCTCAGGGGCTGTTAAGAGAGTATTCTTGACTGCTACACGTCTATCTGCTGCTCTGCTCATAGATGTATAATCGTGTAGCCCCTTAGTTACCATTTTAACCTCTGCTCCATCTATTGCCTCTGCTATACATATTTGGTGAGTAGCATGATAAGGAGTTATAAAACTTAAAGCATCGTTCGACTCCCATATAACATTGCCTGCATTATAGTCGAAATTACGAGTAACATAACTCTTAGCACCAGTGGTTAAATCAACTACCATTAAACGCTGCTTGTCAGACTCATTACTAGCCCTCTCCATGCTCAACCACGCAACCTGTGTATCATCAGGCGAGAATACTGGCGAACGGTCATATCCTGGCATTCCCTCAGTGATATTCAAGGTGCTTTTTGTAGCTATGTTATAGATAAAGATATCTGAATTAGTACTCTCAGCATACTCTTTACCAGTAAGCTTTTTAGCTGTATAAGCTATTGCAGTACCCGCATTATTAATAGCAATTTCACCACTATCAAAATATGGAGCAAGTGGAGCATCCCACGACTCACCTGCCATAATATCTACGGCGTTAACAACTGCATCACCAACTATCTCGGCTGAAAAAACGTGAGTATAAGTTCCATCAAGCCAATAATCCCAGTGACGAACCATTAAATCATCATATACCTTAACATTTGCTTTGTCATAGTCGGGGTATAGATCTTTTGTTGTCTTATCGACTTTCACCTGCGAAGTTAACCACATATTTTTGCCATTTGCCGATATACCAAAAGCTCCAATCTCTACTTCACTTTTGATTTGTTGGGCTTTTTTAGAGGCTACATTACTACACCAAAGAGCTGATTTGCCACCTTTTGTAGAGAGGTAATAGACACTCTTACTATCTTCCGACCACTGTGCATTGTAATCTTTGTGGTTACCATTAGTAAGATTACGAGGCTCAGCACCATTTTCATTTGCTAGAAGATAGAGGTTAGAGTAGCTAGTGTTATTAGGTGTATCAATATATGTTATGCTATACAAAAGCTCCTTGCCATCGGGAGAGAGCTGCACATTACCTACACGCCCCATTTTTAACATTACCTCGGTAGTAAATTGACGAGACTCTATCTCTTGCGCTGTTAGTTGTGGCTTAAATGAGACTACCACCTGCTCTTTATTGCACGCAAAGAACGACAAGAAAGAGAGAAAAAAGATTTTTTTCATGAGTTATGTATTTAAATTATTATTATTTATTTTCTGACGCATCTGTTGCATCTGTTTCATCTGTTGTAAATACCTCCAATATAGAGGGGTAGCTATTACTTAACCTATCACTAAGCTGCCCACTACTCACCCAGCACACTTGTGATATATCCTCTTCAAGCTGTGGAATAAGTTGTTGATCAAGAGATGATTTCATATTATACCAGTAAGTTTTTTTCAAAACCCACTGATTATACATATTATATATATGGTATGTATCGCAAATTTTACTACCTAGCTCTAACCCCGCAACTCCACACTCCTCTTCAACCTCTCGAAGAGCACACTCTTCACTACTCTCGCCTAGTTCCATCTTACCTTTCGGGAGATCCCACTTGCCAGACCTGAAAATCATCAAAGATTCACCAAGTTCATTACGCACTAACCCTCCTGCTGCCTCGATATAGTTAAAACACGATTTCAGATGCTCAAGAACCTTGTAATCAGCTATATTACCAAGGTATATAGCATCATACTTATCAAATAGATTGAGTATATTATCGGGCAAAAATGAAAATTGCTCAATATTATCTATAATTATTGCACTATTTAAACTATCTTTGTGACTGGTTAAACCAACATTAATGAATTTATCATTGTAGTATATATACATTTTACAAATTTTATCGTTATATTTACGCTACAAATTTAACACATAACTTTATTATTACAACTATTAAACTAAAAAAAATCATATTATGAGCACAATAGCAAAAGAAATAGCCTCAACACTACTAGAGATTAAAGCAATAAAACTAAGTCCAACAGACCATTTTACATGGGCTTCGGGTTGGTACTCTCCAATTTATTGCGACAACCGCAAAACACTATCATATCCAGCAGCCCGCAAGCAGGTATATGAGAGCTTTGCAACAACAATATCGGCTCTTTATCCAGATGCTGACATTATTGCAGG
>CAMQVM010000096.1 GCA_947038135.1 uncultured Rikenellaceae bacterium | reverse complement strand
CAACTGAGCTATGGCACCTTCCTGTTTTTGTAGATGTCTTGTTGTTTCTTTAAGACGTTGCAAAGATATGAATTTATTTTATATAAACAAAATTTTAACTGTTTTTTTTTATGATAATATATGTAAATATTAAGTTTAAGTCGTGATTATTTGATTTTGTTGTTGTTAAGTTGCTATATGTTAGTTTGTTATTGCTGTATTAAAAAAACATCGTTAAAATTAAATATGTGAATAAAATTTTGGTTTTATTGCTCAACTTTAATTATTTTTATTAACTTTGCAGAGCATTTAGTGTAAATGTCATTCTTAAATATCAGAGCAATATAAGTATTTAGCGCAATATAATGCATGGTAAATACGTTTTATAAAAGAGTTTTTCATGTTTTGTAGGTTTGATATTCATCGCCATTATACAAATGTGTCTTAAACTAGAACTTTTACTAGTAATATGAGCAACAATAATAATAATCTTACATTACCTTAATTTTTACAAACTAAAAAAATCAATTATGAAAAAATTATTTTTAACAGTAGCAGTATGCTGCTTTACATTCACCACAATGGCACAAAATACTCCTAACCTCGAAAAAGACTATATAGAAGTGTATGGTTATGCTGAGAGAAAAGTTTTACCAGACATCGCATTTATATCTATCACTCTTGATGAGCAAGACCCAGCTACGTCCTCTAAAGGTATCAAAGTACAGGAAAAAGCTATGAAACAAAAGCTGCAAGCCCTAGGCATAGATATAGAGAAGCAACTATCTCTTGATAATATCACAAGTCAATTCGCTAAGCGAAAAAATATAGATCAGAAGAGCAAATATACTTTAGAACTGACTGACTTGTCAATATTACAAGAAGTTTTTTCTGCATTGGAAGAGGAGGGTATATCTAATATCTATATCAAAAGGTATAAACTATCAAATATTGACGCTATAAAGCTAGAGTTGAAAACTGCTGCTGTGAAAGATGCTAAGATTAAGGCTTTGGCTATCGCAGCTGGTGCAGATATCAAGGTTCACAACTTAATGCAGGCTATTGATAATGACAGAGGGGGATATAGTAATGACTATCCTGTTATGGCATCTTCTTATAAATCAAATGATAGCGATGTTGATGAAGATCTACCAAACTTAAAAGTAACTAAAATAAAAATCAGCTCGTCGATAAATACAAGATGGAGATGTTATTAACTAGTTGCTAATGATAGATAATTGCTACATCAAAAATCGTATATTGGAATCTAAAGACTCTAAGTATAGAGAGTTTCATGTAAAGTTACTTCCCAATATAGATAATATTATCGGTGTTAGAGTTCCAGCACTGCGGGTTATTGCTAAAGAGGTGAAGCCTAGTGATAGAGATACTTACTTTTCAACTCTGTCATTAAAGCTATATGAGGAAAAGATGGTGTGTGGATTTGTAATATCGTCTATTAAAGACATAGATGAGCTCATTGATAAAGTGGCAATGTTTGTGCCATATATCGATAACTGGGCTGTGTGTGATAGCTTTTGCTGCTCTCTTAAAATTGCTCGTAAGTACCCTGAAAAGCTTCTGCCATTTATTGTTAAATCGCTAAAGTCAGACAGAGAATATGAAGTTAGGTTTGGGATTATAATGCTCTTAGCTCACTATATTAATGATGATTATATTGATAATATATTGAATTTGTTAGTAGATGTTAATAGCGATAAATATTATATTTCGATGGCATTAGCATGGTTGCTATCGGTGTGTTATGTAAAGTTTCCAACTAAAACCGAAAGGTTTTTAAAGCTTGATGTGCTCGATGAATCTACATTAAAGAGATATCATCAAAAGCGTCGTGATAGCTTCCGTTAGATATTCAATTAGCTTGTTATAACTATATACGCATCTGTAAAGTATTTTAAGAATCAATAATATACTGATAAGCGCTACTAGAGAGCCATAGTGACTGGAGAAAATAATTCCAGTCATTATGGCTTTTTTTGTGAAATAGCTGAACAATGAAAATCACCTGCATTTATTATTGATGGAGGTTGTTGCAAAATTAAGCAGTATCTTTTTAATAAATAGCTTTTTTATTTGATAGTTCAACGAATACCATATCTCTTTTTTAGAATTTTAGATAGGTAGTAAAACCAATATCCAACTCCGAGTACTGCACTCATAATCAAAGGAGTTATTACTTTGTCATTTACAATTATCTGTGTGAGTTTCTGAATAAAAGGGTATAATATCAGGGCGAAGTAATTCATGGACATAACCAGTGATAGGTGAAATGTAACACGTGATATTGTTGCTCTGTCTGACGTGCGGTCATATATCAATGGCTGGATAACGCCATATCCTAATCCCATCAATATAACACCTATAATAATACTCCAAATAGAGTGAAGCATAACAAATATAGTACCTATAACGATTATACCGATCCATATCAGGTTATTTGTATCTTTTACTTTTCCCACAAGTTTATTGATGAAAAAACCGGGGAGTGTAACAGACAGGAAAAATATTGCTATAATAGTACCACTAAGGTCATCAGATCCAATATTGTAGTGTTTCATGAACAGCGACAAGTCCATAGGTATAGATAGCACAACAACTGTTACAACAAAATAGAATATCATTAAAGAGATAGGCCAATCTTTAACTATGTGTCTCCACGAGCTATCACTATTTATTTGTGTCTTTTGCTCTATATTCTCATGTGTTACTGCTGGTGTCTTTGTTTTAGCCATTCTGTATGTTAGAAATAGCGATATTATAGATGTTGAATAGACTAAAAAAGGGAGGTGCCAATCTAAATTTGCTAAATATCCAGCAACTGCAGTAGCTATTACTAGTGATAAATTTGATATACCTGATACTATTCCTAGCTGTTGGGTACGTCTGTCATCTTTAAAGTAATGAGCAACTAACCCCGTGGTAAAGGGTATTATCATACCTGCTCCCACACCTAGAAGTGCTGAGTTAAGCAACATTAGTCCCATGTTAATTGGCAATAGGTAAATAATAGAGCTGATTGAGAATATAACTAACCCGCAAAGAATAAGTTTGCGTACTGATATATATAACGATAGCTTACCAGAAAGTAAAATGAAAGGAATTATTACTAGCGATGGCAATGACTCTAACATCTGTAATTCGAAGTCTGATACATCGGGGAATACATGGTGTAAGTCTGCTAAAATTGGTGATACTGCAAGCCCAGGAAGAGCTGTAATCATTGCTAGTGAGTATATTGCTATAAGTGTAGGAAGGGTTATAGGTGCTCCTGTTCCATCTTTAAACCCTTTTGTTGAGCGTAGTTGAGAGATAAATTTACTTGCCATATTGAATATGTTATTTTATAATGTATCTATTTGCTAAGCAATAATTGTACCGACTAAGTATACTTTTCTTTAATTTCACCGATCATTTATATGTATTTAATCAATTTGTTAAGGCTCTCCACCTACGTGGTGTTATTCATAGATTTGTAGCAGTTTCTATAAGCGCAATTCAGCAGTGTGTGCATTTCTACAAAACACAAATCACCCTAGAGGTTTTGCTCTAGAGTGATTTGTGTTTTGTGAAGATAAAATATTTGGCGTGTAAATCTTATATCAAGTATATTTATCTGACGCAGCGTACCGACATACCAGTAGATGTAGTGTGTGCCATACGTGCATTAGGAGTACTACCAACATCTGTAGCTAAGACAGAGTGCCGACCTGAGACAATAGTACTTGATAAATAGCGACAATACAAGGTTGTTGGGAGCTGTCTCCAGCCAGTTTTAGTAAAATGGACATCTTGAAAGAGAGTTTCAAAAGTTATGTACCCATTATAATTTTTTGTAGGGTGAGCTATAAGACGATTATACTCTACCTCTGTAGGTAAGCGCCAATCGCTACGACCATCACTTATCCAATTTTCACAAGCAGTAACCGCTGCTGGAACATCACGATAAAATTTATTACGTGCACGAATATGGTCTTTCAGTGCTGCTTCATAGGCTACAGGGTCTTTTAATTCACTTGCCGAAATTACGACACCTACATTATAGTCTGCCCATATCTCAACAGGTACTTGTAGTATATTCGCAATAAGAGTTATATCTAGATTGTTGCTAATTGTTATTTTTGCAACACGTCTTTTATTTGCAATATTATTCTCAACTACAACTTTCAACTTGCTAGAGCCAGGTATCTTAGAGGCAGTAAGCCAATCTTCTGAAACGTCTATTAAGCTCCAATCTCCTGATGAACACGCTACATCTAGTGTAAGTGTTTCGCCCTCACGTCCAGCAATGAGGTTATTGAAGTTTAAGTTGATGATATTACTCTCATATACAATATTACCTAATGTAGCATTATACTTAACTGCTGCTGCTACTTTACCTGTCGCCATCACCTTTATTCCTTTGGCGCTGTTTCCTAATGTAGCAGGAGTGTCAGAAAATGAAACATCAAAAGCGCCTGCACTTACACTCATCAAGCTCTCTATGCTAGTTGAAAATGTAGTTTCATTCTTAATTGGAGCTCCTTTAGAGGTTACACGGTTTACTTTAGCTATCTCGATAGGTGTTCTTGTTCCTTCAGAGCTAAAATCATTACCATTTGGGTTTACATTTAAAGCATACTGTCCGTTGCTAACAACAGCTTCACCGTCTTCTTCTACTATTATATCATACTTGATGTTACTTGGGGGGCTGTTTAATGCCTCGCTAGCACTAGTGTATCCACCCATGCTAACCTCTCGAAGCTTTATGGTGTAATGGTTGTTGTTAATTATATCTAAATATTCTTTTTTTGTATTATCATACATATCTAAGCGATGATAAACAAACCCTTTAGCTGTTTTGTTTTTTATTATCATTGCTAGCCTTTTCATGTCAGGTAGATTGCTAGTAAACTCAACTGGTGTAGAGCCGATTGATTTACGTGCATAAGGATATGCAAAGATATAATTTGCACCAGTAAAATCATCACCTATCATAGCTGATGGATATTTAATCTCGTCAACATTAATAATCTCATCAGTAATTTTAGAGCCCGTACTAGCTATTTCTGATCCGTTAATATAACCTACATCTGATATTTGATAGAGCTTGAAGGTCGTGTTTTCTATAGAGTAGCTTGAACCGTACGTTCCTGCAACATGGTTTACACCAGTGCCATATAGTAGCTTTAGTTGAACCTTAGCAACACCACGTGTCATGTTTATAACAGAGTTTTTGTCGCTGCTCCATGCGCCAAAACCGTACATAGGCAGGCCATCAGCTATATTTGCAAGCCCTGATAATTCACCAGTAGTGGTTGTTAGTTTTAGGGTTTCAATTAATGCCCCCTTAGATACATTTAAATTAGATAGTGTTTTGTTAAAGATAATATGCATCTCATCTTCTACAGCAATATTGCCATCTTTAGGGAATGATACGATCTTAGTGTTTTTAGCTTCACCATCAATAACGCCGCCATCTGGTACTTTATAGGCGAACTTTGGTGTAGCATCATCTTTTGCCCCCTTTTGATAAACTACGATATAGGCACTTTTAATAAAAAGCTCATCTTCACTAGTGCGGGTAGAGATATTATTGGTGGTTGATGGTATTCTAACTGTGACAGATTTATTGTTTTCTGCTCTGTCGTCAGTACTGTCTGTTTTCTTGGCACAACTAAATAGTATAGTTGTCAGTGTAAAGCACACTGCCCAAAATTTAAAGTTTGTTTTATAATTCATAGTATTTAGTTTTTTTTGTAAATTATTAAGTGTATTTATATTAAATGGGTAGTTATACCTTTAATGTTTGCTTTGGTGTATTTTGTTCAGTGTTTATTTTAATCTGCGTGTAAGGTTATATCATCGCTGTAAGTATTATTGGTGTTTTAATCTCCAAAGATATGAGCATAAACAAAAGAGAATCATTCTAAATAAACTTGTTAGTATATTTTTTATCTTCTGAAACACAAACTTCATAAATTGTACTATTTACTTGCAAAAATACAAAATATATCTCAATGTTCCAAATATACAGCCCTTTTAAATGCAGTGTGTTTTGTTTGAGCCCATTATAACTAGTGATATCATGACGCTTTGTCTTACTAAATCATAGCAAAAGATGCCTTATAAGGTGTGCGTGCCGAATGAGATAGTAGTGCTGAAGATTATAATATAGAATAATTTTTATTTATAGAATAATATTGTATCTTTGCATGATTAATTAGATATTTTAACTTTAATTTAAAACTTGAAAAATGATGAGAATAACTACATCTAAACTTTGGACGCTATTTTGTGCGCTTAGTATTGCACTTGTAGGGTGTAATAAAGCTACTACACCTACCGACCCTGTTGATCCCACTGATCCAACGACAGACACGCAGTCAATAACTGTAACTATGCCACTTGAAGATACTGGTGTTGTTACTCGTGCTG
>CAMQVM010000095.1 GCA_947038135.1 uncultured Rikenellaceae bacterium | reverse complement strand
AGCTTCAATCGATGATGGAAGAGTCGGGTGCGGCAGAAGGCAGTGCTATTCAGCAACTATTCTCTACACATCCAGATCTTGCTAAACGCATTGAAAAGATGGAGAAGAGAGCAACAGACGACAATATTACTCCTCCAACTGAGTAATATCTATATCGGTTTGCAATTGTCTAACTGTATAGGGAGATTCGCAAAACCTTAAATATACTTATTTCAACTATTTAGGTGTGGTTTTTATTAATAAACTACCCCGAAAACAGAACTTATAGCTGTTTTTTGGGGTAATACAATTTTTATTTACGCTTTTTAAAAAAAAGCGGCGCTCTAAAAGAGCTCGCAAAAAGCACCTACGCACTTTAGGCGCTTGGTGGCTCCCTTCGGGAGCAGGCTAATTCACAAAACCGAGGTTTTGCGAATTAGCCTGTATAGACTTATGGTTTTTAGTTAAGAAGCAGTTTTTTCGCTGCTCGCAGTTATATTACAAAAAAAGAGGTGTTTCAGAATTCAATTCTGAAACACCTCTTTTTTTGTAATAGTAGAGATTTACGCCTCGCCCAATGCAGCTTTTATAGCAGTAACAACCTTTTCGATTGTAGCCTCAGGTATAATAACATCACCTACTTTTACTATTGGTGGTTGAGGACGATCTTCTGTCTCTTCATGGTCGGCACAAGTAGACCCTATAATGTCTATTTGATCTAAGATATGCTCAGGTATGTGCTCATCGATAGACTGAAGTTCAGCACCTCCCGTTACGTAACATAGTGTACCAGTACAGATTTTTACAACTAATTTTCTTTCCATAATTAATTTCTCCTAGTGTGTGATAATGTTATTGTTTTATTATATAAATGTAATGTTAATTTGTTTCATAAATTTAAACTCTAATATTCTAGCCAAATCTTTAACCACATTTCTACGTAGCTCTAGCTCAACTGGAAGTCGAGGATCTTGGTGCGAGGCGTTAATTTTATTGCCCACCAAAAAATCCACAACATCATGTTCGAGCAGCATACGAGCAAAATTAGCATCTATACCCGTGCCTTTAATATTAGTGTTTTTTATACTCTCTAAAAGGTGCTTCACTTTGTTAAGTGTCAGCACTCCTTCGGTAACCATTGATAAGCCATCAATTTTAGATATTGGTGGTAGACCTGAAGAGTCACGCTTCATGATGATTGTCTGCTCACGACCTAGCTCTCTTGATATTATTTGTGATGTTGTACCACCACTAACTATCACATTGCCATCGTAATCATTCACAATATTTGCCATGACTTTATCATCTTGCTCTTTAAATGGAGGTCCTGTACATACTAGCACCTTGCGTGGCTTTCGTAGGTATATAGAGCTGCAACACATATCATTTCGGACTACAAAAAGATCATTCATCTCTGCATTATTTACAACTGTTTGCGCTAGCTCAACACCTGAAATATATGGAGTCTGTTTTAAAGTGTTCGTTACCAGCTTTATTACACCTGATCTTCCCCATCCTGTAGGAAGTCTGTAAGTAGCATATCCAGACTTTGTGATTCCATCTGTGAAAGCTAATATCCTATCTTCGCATAAAGCGTTATATTCTGAAATAACAACATTTAATCTGCGCTTATTGTGGTTTAGGCTATACCTTTTCTTGTTTATCTTTAACTCTTTTCCATCCCTTATAATTATCAAATCGGGGTTTCCAAACTCTGCTATCTTTACCTTATTATCGTTATCTATGCTAACAATAGTAAATGACGGGTGATTGGTGTTTGTAAACTTATCATTAACGGCAAAAGTCTCTATTATTCTTCTTGTTGCTCTTAATAGGTTGTCGGCTGTTAAGGTGTAGTTTAGAGCCATAGATGCAATCATTGAAGCTATAACATTGGTTTGTATACCTCTGCCAGCTCCATCACTGAGTACCATCACACTGCGGTCTTCACCTCTTTTGTTAAGGCAAACATCGCTTGATATCACGCTGCCTAATTCATGGAATAGGCGATAATCTATCTCTATAAAAAAATCGTTATTCATAATGCAGAGATTGAGATTCTATTATAGAGTTTAACATAGCTTCTGTTTTCGAGGCATTCTCACCTAGTAGGTATGCTATCTGTTGAACTGTCTCTAAATTATCTGTTATAACCTTATTTGTTCGCTGTATGATATCGGCATTCTTAACCTCGTTAAGAAACCTATTTCTTACTATTATCCCTACCATTTTATTTTGTTGAATAGTAAAGATGGTAAGCCTTACCATTTTATCTTTTATCTGTATATCTTTCTCAATTTTATCTTTACCACCTATCATGCACTCTGATATCAGGTTTTGATGCGCCAAAAGCCTTGATACCTCTATTCCTGACATATCTGGGCTAGTATCAAATAATATTTTAGGGTCTGCCCCTAGCAGTGAGGCAAAGTTTCTGTTCGCTTCAACTATTTTCATATTTTGACCTACTATTGCAACCCCAGATGAGAGCTCATGCAGCAGGAGCTTAAACTTATTTTGCGCACTCTTTTTCTGATAGTGTACACACATAAATGGATCTACCTCTTTTTTTGCTAGTGCAGAGGCAAAGCTTCTACAACTATTATATCCGCAACTGCCACAGTTTTTAGGATCTTTAGATTGATCTATATATAGTGAATTAAGTGCAGATGTTATATCATCTTCTGTTACAGTGCTAATTATTGGTGTCGGAATATACTCTTTACGTAGATCAAGGACAGGAAGTGATAAAGATTCAGCCTTTATCTCGCAGCTTTTATATCCGCTCATAATCCTTCTTTTGGTTATAAAGTTGATAGAGTCTATACACCCTGTTCCTGACAGGCAACCATCTTTACAGGCAAAAAGCTCTATAAAGGTGTTTTTAGGCATCTCTTCTGTCTCTAAGGCCGATAGTATATTTTGAATACGAGGTATGCCTACATAGTCGTAAATTGTGTAGTTTTGAAGGCTCGATTCGTTGAAAAAATCGGTATTGTATGTTCCTCGTGGTTGTATATATTGGTTATCTGTTGTTGTTGTTATTGGCTCAAACTTATAGGTTTTGTTTCCTGGTATATATTCAAAATCAACATGTTGATCATTCATATACTCTCTAAGCTCCTCAAAAGTAAGTGATGCATAGATGTTGCTATCTTCCTCTTCAGCGCAGCTTTTTGTTGCAACACATGAGTCTATTGTTATCACAATAGTATCATTGCCATATACTCTTTTAATATATGTTGCGTGAGCCTCAGCAGGAGTTACCACCCCTACAATATGCTTTGATAGTGAAGGGTAGTAGGTGTTGATCATCTCGGTTATAGATGGGCATAGATTTGATATATAACAATCATCTGATTGAGATAGTATATCTACCACTTGCTGTTTTACAAGTGTTGCACCTATTGATGTTTGGCTTACGTGTGTAAATCCTAGAAGCTTTAAAGCCTCTATCATTCTGTGTGGCTCTATGTTTTTAAACTCGGTGATCCATCCTGGCGATAGCGATGCAACAATTGTAGAGTTGTTTTTTATTGCTTTTTTAACTTTTTCTATATCACTTCTAACTGTTATAGCTTTTGCTGGGCAGTGTTCAACACAAATCCCGCAACTAATACACCTATCTTCTACTACTTGAGCCTGAGATTGATTATAATTTATTGCTTTAACGTCGCATTCTCGTATGCATTTAAAACAATTTTCGCAATTGTTCTTAGATATTGTAATCGGTGTCTGTCTGTTCATCTGTTGTAGTATTGAGATATACATTATTTCTGTTTACAAAGATAATCAATACTATAACAAAAAAAAGTAAAAAGTGCAAAAAATGAAATAATTGTGTAACTTTAACCCATCATTGCTACTCTAATGTTACAAAAATATATATCTAAAGTTTTGACTTTATGAAAGATATTACTATTTTTGCAGAAGTAATTTAATTATTTGAATTTGAAAAATATCGCTGTTATACTTATATCGCTCATTCACTTTGTCTCTTATGGGCAGAATGTAGACCCTTATGTTCATTATGATACTACTATGGAGGCAGGTGAGGTTATTCAACGGGTTTCACTATCTACAGTTTTTGTCTTTACTAATGACCGAAAGGGTAGGGTTTTAAAGAGAAAATATGATCGTCTTACTAATGCTGTTAGGGTAACATATCCTATTGCTAAGCATGCGCAAAGTAAGCTTCGAGAGATGAATAGAGTGCTGCCTTCATTAAGTAAAGAGGAGCAGCGTAAATATGTCAAGGAGGTAGAGAAGGAGCTCAAAGTGCAATATACACCTATTCTTAAAAAGATGTCTATGTATCAAGGAGTAATACTTTTAAAGCTTATTGATCGTGAAACTGGCTCTAGCTCTTATGGTCTTGTGAAGGAGATGCGAGGCGGGTTTTCGGCATTCTTTTGGCAGGGAGTAGCTCGAGTGTTTGGGGCAAACCTTAAGCTTGAATATGATGAGAAAGGAGATGATAAGATTATAGAGGAGTTGATAAAATTATATGAAGCGGGCTTGATTTAGATTACAATATGATCATTTGATACTAATAGAATAATACTAATTAATAATATACTAATCAAACATTAAAATGAAAAAAATATTTATCTGTGTTGTGTCGCTACTTTGTTCAGCAGGCACTAATGCACAAACTGCAACTGCACAAACAATCGCTACACAAAATTCATCAGTCACAAAAAGTAACTATGAGTTACCTGCTAGGTTCACCCCAAAGAGGTTAAAGCAGATGTCTTCTACGCTTAAAGTATCGCCACATTTTTTGCCTGATGGAGAAACCTTTTGGTATAAAAGCACAACCTCGAAAGGTAGCTTTTGGTATATTGCTACTCCGCTAAAGCGTACGCAAAAGCCTCTTTTTGATAATGCTTCAATAGCAGAACAAATTACAAGTATCGTAAATGATCCTTACGATGCTGAGCACCTACCTATATCAACAATACGCTTTAATGATGATGGCAAAAGTTTCATCTTTGAGGTGTTGTCTACTGTTAATATGACTAAAGAGGAGCGTGAGGAGTATGAAGAGTATCGACAAAAGCAAGAAACCGAAGATGATAAGAGTGTAGCAAAAGCTCTTAAAGCCCCTAAAAAGAAGAGCTACTTTCTTCAGTATGATATCGCTACGGCTAAGGTTACTGAGCTAGACGATTATCGTAAACCCTACACTAATCCATCGTGGGCATCAATATCTCCTGATGGCAACACTGTTATCTTTGCACGCCAATATAACCTTTACTACATGGATAAAGAAAATTTTGAGAAGGCGAAGCTCAATGCCAAAGACTCAACTATTGTAGAGCACCAAATAACTAAAGATGGCAATTCAAACTTTGCATGGGGTGGACGAGGATATTCACTAAATAGCGACACTAAAAAGAAAGATCTTATAAAAAGGGCATCTGCGTATGCTTTATGGTCGCCTGATTCAAAGCATTTTCTTATTAGTCGTACTGATTATAGCAAGGTGGGAGATTTATGGGTAATAAACAATGTGGCAAAGCCTCGTCCTGTATTAGAGAGCTATAAGTATCATATGCCAGGAGAGAAAAATGCCCCTCAGTCGCACTTATATATATTTGATACAGATACAAAATCATCAAAAAGCGTAGATGTAGCAGCTTTTCAAGATCAAACATTTCATGTGTTTTCTAAAAAGAGAACCTTGGTAGAGAGAGAGATGTTGAATGCACCATCTGCTGAGTGGATGGGTGGCGATAATGCAAAGTTTTATCTTCAACGCACTAGCCGTGACCTTAAAAGAATAGATATTTGTAGTGTTGATATAAATGCTGATAGCTTAAAGGCTACATCTATAATAGAAGAGAGGTTAAATACCTCAATGGAGAGCCGCACAATAGAGCTTATTCGTTCGGGAAGTCAAATGATAAGTTGGTCGCAGCGCTCGGGATGGGGACACTTCTATCTATATAACACCAATGGAGAACTAATTAAAGCTATCACGAAGGGCGATTTTCATTGTGAGAAGATATTAGGGTTTGATGAAAAAAGCTCTACTCTTTACTTTATTGCTAATGGGTTTGATAGAGATGCTAATCCATATTACACTCAAATATGTAGTGTTAATATAGACAAAGGAGGTGTTAAGGTGTTATCAAATAGCGATTTTGATAGTTCGATAACTCTTGCAGATAACAACAACTTTTTTATAAACAACTACTCAAGGGTAAATACCACTCCTGTAAGTAGCGTATATAATATGTCGGGTAAAGAGATACTACCTCTTCAAACAGCCGATTTATCACGCCTATTTGCAGCAGGATATAAGTTTCCTGAAACTTTCACTGTCAAGTCGGCTGATGGTGTTACTGATATTTATGGTGTTATGTACAAGCCATTTGATTTTGACTCTACAAAGGTATATCCTATAATAGAGTATGTGTATCCAGGTCCACAAACTGAGGCAGTAAACACACAGTTTTCGCTTAGCATGGATC
>CAMQVM010000094.1 GCA_947038135.1 uncultured Rikenellaceae bacterium | reverse complement strand
CTTCAGATACCCGCCAAGCACCCGAAAAAGATGGAAAGTAACCCCAACGGTGCCCCTTTGCAAAGCGTGAAGAGGCGTCGGCACGAACATTAGCTTCAAACAGATACTTACCTGCATAATCATAATTTAGACGACCAAACCACGAAACCATTGCATTATCACGTGAGTAGCCTGAGTTTTTCTGCCCATCAGTAGAGCCTGCATTTATATCTGTCATATTGTTATTTGGAAACCCTTGACGATATGCGTAAGTTGTTTGATACATCCACTCTTCAGTATGAAAACCTGCCAAAACACCAATAGTATGATTCCCTACTTTTTTATCATAATTCAAGGTGATATCAGAGGTCATCATTGTTGTTTCAGAGTTATTCAGCTGCATTAAATTTGGTCCATGATATTTGTTTGGGTTATATTGAATATCTTTACGAAACTCTGTTGAGCTATCTAAGTTTGCCCTATAAGAGCCCTGCGCCTTAATAACCAAATCGTCGGTTATATCATACGATATAGAGGCAAGGTTTGTTAAGGTGTGGTGAGTCCAGTTGGTTGTACCACCAAGATCCATCCATGCAATAGGATTACCATTTGGGATAGTTCCATAAGTGCCATCTTCATTTTTGTATGGAACCCATGGTGATATAGAGTTCACCTCATTTATAATCGCCGTTTGTCCTCCAACATAAGGGTTTGTTGGCTCTTCAACCTCACTATTAACATAAGATATATTTGCTGATATAAGAAGTTTTTCAGAGATTTTATAATCTACATTAGTACGAAAGTTAAACTTCTTATTGCCCGTATGGTCAATGATACCTTTTTGATCTTGAAAACCGATAGAAGACATATATGTAGCTTTGTCACTACCTCCCGACATATTTATATTGTGGGTATGCTGAAACCCTGATCCTACATAAAACAGACCTAACCAATCGGTGTCAGGGTAGTTATAAGGATCTGAGCCGTCTCTAAACTTTTGTATCTCCTCATTAGTAAAGCGTGGGTCTTTGTCGTTATACGATAGAGCAGTATTATAAAGCGTTGCATAATCTGCCGAGTTTAAATACTCTGGGCGCTCGTTAGCACTTTGCCAACCTATATTACTACTATAATTAACCGTAAAATCGCCTTTTTTGCCTCGCTTAGTGCTTATCAAAATTACACCATTTGCAGCCTTAGAGCCATATATTGAAGCAGAAGCAGCATCTTTCAACACTGAAAAGCTCTCTATTTCATTAACATCAAGGTTATCCATCGACCCCTCAATACCATCTACAAGAATCAAAGGGCTAGAGTTGTTGAGCGTACCAACACCACGAATACGTATAGTGCCACTATCAGCACCTGGAGCACCGCTCGACTGAACAACAGTCATACCAGGAACCAACCCTTGAAGGCTAGCAGATACCGATGTAACACCACGATCTACTACATCTGATGCGCTAACTGTTGCGACCGACCCTGTAAGGTTGATCTTCTTTTGTGAGCCATAACCAACTATAACAACCTCATCAAGATTTAGTGCCGACTCTTGCATAACTACATCAATAGTTGGTTTTCCTGTAAACTTAACATCTTGAGTTTTAAGCCCAAAAAATATAAATTGCACAACCGAACCTAGGGGTACATTATTAAGTGAATACTGCCCCTCTAAATTTGTTAAATTGCCGATTGTAGTGCCTTTAACAACTACTGTAACGCCTGATATAGGCTCTCCAGCAGCTGTAAGAACAGTACCCGACACAACATCATTTTGTTTGACTTTTGTGCTACTTGATGCTTTAGGTTTGTTTTTAACCGATGTTAAAGTGATACGGCTATTAGAGATTGTGTAAGTTAACCCACCTTCTTCAATAATTGTATCAAGAACATCATTTATAGACCTATTTTCAAGGTTTACAGAGATTTTTTTGTTTAACTTAACATCTTCGGCATCTACAAAAAAGGAGTATTCTGTCTGACTTTTGATCTCTTCTATGATCTCTTTGATTGTTACATTGTTCAATACTAGGGTAATTTTCGACTCTTGCATTGAATATGCTGCTTTTGGCAGCATCACTGTTATCAATATAATTGATAACCCTAACAGATTAAATAGTTGCTTAAATTTAGATAATCTGACATTTACTTTTGTTGTAAAGTTTTTTTTCATAACTTTGCATAATTAATTATCATTTGACAATAAGGTAATTTAATAATTTTCGACAAGTCAGAAAATGTTCCAGCATTTTCTGACTTTTTTGTCTTGCTGATCTATTCTTATCTCATATAGTAATATTTTGGTTAATAAATTTCTACAATATTATTTAATTTTTTGTAGTTAAACTTTCCGCTGCTCGACAACACCGCTAAAATATCTGTAAGGTTTTCGTCTCCTTTAAAGTCTGCATAAAAAATAAGGTTCTGCTTTAGCTTATCTCTAAAAATAAACTTCACATCAAACGATTTCTCTAATAGATCAGTTATCTCAATCAGCGACTGCTCATTAAAGAAGTGTGACCCATCAATCCAGTTATTCATCATATCAATAGGCATCGTTGTAATGCTAGTTTGTCCGCTCGTTCTATTGTACGAAACAAGCTGTTGTGGCTCTATTTGCAGGGGTGAGCTAGGAGTTATATTCTTAATAAAATTAATGCTTCCTTCGGCTAAAGCCACCAATACATCTTCGTCATCGCTGTAAGCCTTTACATTAAACTTAGTGCCAAGAACCTCTACTTTTATAACGTCGGCATTGACAACAAAAGGCATCTCGTCGTTGTGCACCACCTCAAAATATCCCTCACCCTCTAGTGTTACATCTCTGTTATCGTGTAAAAACCTACTACTGTAAGTTAGCTTACTTCCTGCGTTGAGCCAAACAGATGTTCCATCTTGTAGCACCACCCTAGTGCGTGACCCTAACGGAACTTCAACACTTTGCAGCGATTCAGCTACACTTAGCCTGCTATACTGACCACCAAAATAGAAGCTAGCTCCAAATAGACTAATAAATATAATTATGGATGCCGCATAACGCACCGCTAATGATAAATACCATGGCTTAAAACTCACCGCCTCTACACGCTGTTTAAATCGCTTATAAGCAGCTTCTTTGTTACCTGGCTGACCTGATACTGCTCGAGCGGACAACCAAATTTCTGTCTGTTCATAATAGTACTGCTTATTTGCGGTGCTAGCGGCAACCCATGCCTCTAACTCTTTTTTTTGAATTTCATCAATTTGACCATTCAAATAATCAATAATTAATTGATCTATGTATATACATTCCTTTTTCATCGTTATCTTCTTATATGTAAGACAAATTGTAAGTATGGTTTGTGTAGTGAAAATATAATTTATTTATAATAAAAAATAAATTAATAGAATAAGTAGCCTACATCTTAGAATCTTAAGTGCCTGTTTTATATGATATTTAACAGTATTTATAGATATATTTAACCTTTCTGCAATTTCATCATATTTCAACTCTTCAATGCGACTAAGCAGAAACACATCTCGTGTTTCATCGGGAAGCGCATCTATCTCGGTTTGTATTTTGCTTGAAAGTTCTTTCTCTATAAGCTGCCCTAAAGGATAATCATCTGATAAAAAACATAGTGGTGAGCTTGATTCGATATTATCTATATTCACCTCTCTATTCACATAGTTTTTATGAAGTAAATTGATAGAGTTGTTGCGTACACAACGCACTAAGTAGGCTATTAAAGAGGTATGTATCTCTATGGTATCTCTCTTTTCCCATATTGTAAAGAATACATCAGACACAACAGTTTCAGCAGTAAAGCTATCAGATACATACTGCTTAGCAATACAAAATAGTTGATAGTAATAGGTATCATAAAGATACTGAAAAACTTCAGAATCACCTCTTTTAATACGCTCAATTGCATCAATATCTTTACTCATAATAACTTTAAGTGTTAGGTTGTTGTCATATAAATTAGTGTTACCGATTAATTACAGCACACCTCAACTTATTTACTGAATAGTAACAATTATTAAGCAGAAGCTAGTGATTAATCAAAAAAGTGGTAACTAATTACAAAAGTAGTAATTAATATTTATAAATACTCAATAAAACTTAACAAAGCCCTATTATCACTACAAAAATGCGTTGAAAATAGGGCTTAGTTACAATTTAACAAGATAGGCTAATTCGCAAAACCACACCTAAATAGTTGAACATAAGTATATTTAATATTTTGCGAATCGCTCAAGATAGTGATCTCTTTTAATTATAGGCTATACTTCTTTTCAGAGATCATACCAGAAGTTTTTGCCACCATCTCAATTTTTTTAACCTGTTGAGTTTGTACTATAAAAGATGCTATACCTGCCTCTGCCTTCACCTTTGCAGGAGAGAGAACAACGCAACCTTTCACCTCGAGCGACACCTCTGAGTCATTATCAGTAACTACTAAAGTTCCATTTTCATCAAGTAGGCTAACATAGATTATAGCAATATCATTTTTTGCTAACTTCTTGCCACTCTCAAAATATGAGATACTAAGAGCTGTTGTTGTTCTTGCTGTTTCAACAACATCCATTGTTACAAATTTACCATTAATATATCCCATGGCACTGACCTGTCCACCTTGCCACTTTATGTTATCAAAGGTGAAGGGTGCCTCACTTAAATTGCGGCAATTACCCTTATTAAACGAGTCGCCACCATTATACCACCCACTTTGATCATTCGAGTATTTGCTATCTATACCATTATCTTTAAACTGCCTTGTAACAGACCTACCGTTTATAAACAGCTCAACCTCTTCAACATTACCATAAACCACCACCTGATCGATTGAGTCATGGCGCTGAGTCCAATAATTAGCTATTGACACATAGGGCTTCATCGCTCCGCTAGGTTGTGGATAGCCTACCGCAACTTGACTACGAAAGAAGTTTAAAGAGAACTTTGGCAGACGAAACAGATCAGCCACACCGCTATAACAAACATTATCGCAACACCCTCTATTGTAATCATACATACTCCAAACTGCATCACCCATAGTTTCTGGGTAGTATGCTCTATAACGATTATGCGACCACTGAGCATTCCACGCATTAGTTAACAAAGCAGCCTCACCATCACCACGCTTTTTACGTGTAGAGCTATGATGTCCACCAAACTCAAAATCATAATATTCTCTAATAAAACTTGGGTTATTAGTTTTATTTAAGCGGTTGAACCCCTCTTGCCAATCATTATAGCTAACATCAAAACCGCCATAACCATACGCATCGCCTGAGGTGAAGCATTGATTACCAGGAAACTCACTATGCGCAATACTATTTACCCCATCTTTCCATTCAACTGGTGGCCATGCCTCATTTAAAATAACCTCCCACATAATTATAGAAGGGTGATTTCTGTCACGGCGTATCATATCTCTTACATCACGGTGTGTTAAATCAATAAATGTTTTGCTTTTATTGAAAAACTGCCAACCTGGTATCGGCTCAATAGCTAAAAGCCCCAACTCATCACAAGCATCTAACACTGATTCGTCTTGCGGATAATGCCCTAAACGGACAGTGTTAAACCCATTTTCACGAATTTGGTATATATCACGATATTGAGCATTATCTGATAGTGCATTTCCTATATATGGATATTCCATGTGACGGTTGCTCCCTACCAGACGTAAAGGCTCGCCATTAATTACAAAGCCATCTTTTTTACTCATCTCTAAATGGCGTATACCTATGCGTGTCTCTTCACTATCAACAACAACTCCATTATCTAAAAGTTCTGTTACAACAACATATAAATAAGGAGCAGATGGCGACCACAACTTAGGATTTTGCAGCTCTATAAGTCTTACATCTTCAACCTCGGCATCTGCTGGAAGGGTTTGTGTCACCTCAGCGACCATTTCACCTCTTTGATGACCAGTAAATAAACCATCAATTTCATATAGTTTATGAGTTAATTGAGTGTTTCCTGCATCTGCTTGCACAAGATGTGTTTGAACCCTTATTACAGCCTTTTCTTTAGATACTTCAGGGTATGTTACAAATACACCACCACTAGCAATTTTATCAGCTTTTATTGGGTGAGAGATATAATTTGCACCTTTAACAATTAGATTAACATCACGATACAAACCTCCATAGTAGCAAAAGTCTAGTTTATTAAGTGGCTTACCTGGGGGGATCAATGGGTTGTCTCGGTTATCTAAACGCACCAAAATCTCATTAGGCTCATCGAAACTAGCTACATCAGATATATCTACTACAAAAGGGAGATAACCTCCAGCATTTTGATGTATATGCTTACCATTAACCCATATATCAGCAAGTGTCATCGCTCCCTCAAATTCAACCCATATATTTTTACCTTTAGACTTTCTATTCAGCTTCAAACTTTTTTTGTAATAACAAACCCCTTGCCACTGGTGCAACACCGTTAAATCCTCGATAAAAGGGGTGTGTGGTATCGTTATTTGTTCC
>CAMQVM010000093.1 GCA_947038135.1 uncultured Rikenellaceae bacterium | reverse complement strand
TTTTCAGATAGGGTGCGTATAGCGCTATTGATGTCATCATTAACAATTCCAAGGTTTTGCGATACCTTGTAGTTGTATGTAACCTCCCATATAAATGGTGTAGCACCTGATAGGCGCACGTCGCTAACTCCTTCTATTTTGGCTATATTTTTTATTATTTTATTCTCGGCAAACTGCTCGATATGGTTTGCTGTAAGGGGTGAATTTAGGTAATAAAATAATATAGGGGTGCTTTCAGTGTTTGCCGAAGATGCAGAGATGGTTGGCGGTGCTACACCTTGTGGCAGTATTCCGTTAAGCTGTCGAAGCCGTGTAGATATCTCAAAGCGCAACGCTTCACTATCGGCACCTTTTTTAAAGGTTACACTTACATTTCCGCTGCCAAACATAGATCTCGATTTTACATCATCAATGCCAGCAACCATCGATACAAGCCCTTCAATTTTAGATGTTATCTCTTGCTCAATTATCTGGGCTGAAGCTCCATTCCATTGATAGCTAATATATAAGGTGTTGCTGCCTTTAGTGGGAGAGTACTGCACATTGAGCAGTGGTATTACAGCTATACCTATAACCATAAATACTACCATGGTAAGTATTATCGAGAAAGATGATATTTTTTTTATCTTCACAGCTTCTATTTTTATGTTATTACTTTCTGTTTTTATATATCCAATAGTATAGAATTGGTACATAATAGATGCTTACAATAGTACCTATTACCATTCCCCCTAACAACGCAATAGATAGTGGAAATTGTAGGTCGTTGCCAATTGAGCCTCTGTGTAAAAATGGCACAATAGCCATGATCGTTGTTGCTGAGGTCATTATTATAGGTGTAAGACGCCTGTATCCTCCAACTAATATAGCACGGAGGGTAGAGTAGCCACCCTTGCGTAATTTGTTTATGGTGTCTACTTTAAGTATCGAGTCATTGATAACTATACCACACATCACCACTATGCCAATCATAGACATAAGGTTAAGGCTAGAGTCGAATATCCATAACATAATAAATGCCCCTACAAGGTCTATTACAATTTCAGAGAGCACAATAAAAGGCTGTATCAGTGACTCAAATTCTGCCGCCAAAATAAAAAACAGAAGCGCCAATGATACCATTAATATTATTGCAAGCTCGCTCACTAACTTACGGCTAGCGAAATAGCTTCCTCCATAATCTACTTCATAAGTGCTATTTTGTGCTACAATAGCGCTTATGCTCTCCATTACAGCGGGTACATCATCAGAGTCTACATTAAGTGCTAGAGGGTAAAAGTCGCCATCTGAGCCCGATATTATATTTTTCAAGTCTTGTGATTTTGTCTCTAACATAAAGGTTGACAGTGCTACTTGGTTACCCTCAACAGTAATATAGGTGTCGTTAAGCAGGTCGTAAAGTTCTACTTTGTTGTCGCCAATAACCACTGGGGTAGAAGAAGTACCATCAATAATTGTGAATAGTCTATTTTCGCTAAGTCTGCTTTGTAGCGCACGAATAATCATTGAGCTGTTTACTCTATATAGTGCCATTATGTCGCTGCGCACTATAAAGCTTACCTGCTGGTTATATGCAATAGGCTCAATTTCTTGAAGCGGCAGGGCTGCTGAAATATCTCCTAATAGTCTGTTTAGCTCGTATGGCTCGGGTGCTTTGCCATTTGTAGGGTGCAGCCTAGCTACTAGTTGAGCCTGCTTGTCTGAAAATATCATATCGAAGATATTGCCCGAAGCATTAAATGAAAATAGTGCATCTTTATAGCTTGATGATAGGTGTTCTTTAAGCTTTTGCTCGACCTTTAAAAGTTCTATGTTATCTACACATTTAAGATATAAAACTGCTTGTTCAATAGATGCCTTTGGTGTGTGTGACAGCATAAATTGATTGTCACCTACCATTGATGTTATCTGCTCTACATCGTCTTTAACCAGCTTTTGAACTATCTCTACACGTTTTATATTCTCATCAAGGTTTATTTTGTCGTTCCAGTCTATGGTCAACAACATATCGTTTTGTGTCATTTGAGGCAGGCTCTCTTTTGGTAGGTAATATGCTAATACCACGGTTAAAACTATTGCTGCAACAAATGAGTAGGCTACAATCCATTGCTTTCTAAAGAGCCAAACAAGCGATTTTTCATAATATTTATGGTAGTCAAACGACTTCAACTTTGAAAAAAAGTTGCTTGAAGAGTGTACAACCTTACCACGATACATAAGATAATAATATAGAGGTACAACTGTCATAGCCACAATTAACGAAGCAAAAAGTGATATTGCAACGCTCATTGCTTGGTCGTAGAATAAAGCACCCGATATATCACTCAAAAATATCAATGGAATAAATACCGAGCAGGTGGTAAGCACCGAGCTAAGCATAGCACCAAAAAGCTCGGTTGTGCCCTTTGATACAGCTGTTTTAAGGTCGTCGCCACGGCTCCAGCGTTGAGTTATATTATCTATTACTACAATAGAGTTATCTACCATCATACCAATACCGAGCACAAACCCCGAAAGAGAAATGATGTTAATTGTTATACCAATAACATAAAACATTAGTAGCGACACTATCACCGACATTGGTATAGATAGAGTGATAAGAAATGGTGTGCGCATATCTTTCATAAAGAAAAATAACACTAAGCACGCCAACATCCCTCCAATAAATATGTTTGATATTAAGTTCGATATAGAGTACTCTAATAGCTGTGTTTGGTTGCGGGTAGAGGTGAAATGAAGCTCTTTATACTCACTATTGAGCTGCTTGATTAGGATATCTACCTCCTCTTTAAATGATGCCATTTGAGCGTCCGACTGCTTAATTACTGCTAGGGTAACAGCATCTTTAAAGTCTGAGATAACTATACCCGTAGGTTTTGAGGGGTGCTCTATAACAGTGGATATATCTTTAATTTGATAAACCCTGCCTTCGATCTTTAGGTGTGTATTTTCTATCTCTTTTTTAGATGTTAGCTTTGAATCGAGGCGTATATTGTAGCGATACTCTCCATCTTGAACTGATATGTTTCCGAGGTCTGCACGCCTATCTTCGAGGGCTTTATCTATCACCTTATCATCTACACCTAAAAGTTTTAATTTATCTTTATTGGGTATTATTAAAACTTCGCTGCCAACAGTACCACTTATATCTACCATTGCAACAGCGTCAAGCTGCTCTATGCGTTTTACTATCACCTGCGATACAAAGGCTGACATATCTGTAAATTCACTTGATACAGGGTATAGGTCGCTCTTTACAAAATCGGCTCTCTCTTTTTTTAGTGATATGTTAAGGTAGAAAGCTGGTATATCGGTAGCGCTAGCTTTTATGGCTTTTGGTCGCTCTACACCATCTGGTAGCCATGCAGATGCTCGGTCAATCTTTTCGTTAACCTCAATGAATGAGTAGTTTATATTTACATCATAGTTAAATTCTATAAATATAGTGCTTGATCCATCTTTCGTTTCAGATGTTATATCTTTAATATTATTTATCTGCACCAATTGGTTTACCAGCCTTTTCACAATCTTGCTGTCTAGCTCACGTGCCGATAGCTGTTTAGCGGTTATCTGTACTGTAACTTGTGGAATATCTACATCAGGCACAAGCGATACTGGCAGCAGGTTCATAGCTGCAATACCCAATATCACAACCGCTACAAGGGTCATTGTAACAGCAATAGGTCGCTCTATAATTGTTCTTACCATAACTCTAATTTTTAACCTCTACATCACTAGCATCACCCAAATTCAGGTTGCCCGATGTAATTATTGCATCACCCTCATTGAGTTCAGCATTTCGCTCGGTGTTTGCAGTTACTACATATTGGTTGTTGTTTGCCATCAATATATTTACGTATGTCCACATTGCTTTGCCATCTTTATAGCGAAACAACACCTCCATATTATCACGTATCACTACGGCGCTCTTTGGTACAATAAGGTGGTTTGGCGAAGATTTTTCGACATATACTCTAACACTCATGCCGTCCATTGTAACGTTCGAGCCTTTCACCTTACCTTTTATCATGATTTGTCCTTTGTCATTAACAATAGGGTTCACCTCAATAATTTCACCTATAAATTTAGCCTCTTTATTATTAAATGGCACAACTACAACTCTACCTCCAACAGCTACCATATCCATCTCTGTTTCTAAGAGTGAAAACTCTACATCAAAGCTCGAATCATCTATCACTGAGCATAATATATCACGGTTTGCCTCTCCTTTTTTAAGTGTTATGTTTGCTACCTTGCCCGAAAATGGAGCTATTATTTTGCTTTTTTTGTAGTCTGATGCAAGCTTCTCTTTTTCAGATAGTGCAGTAGCAAGTCCTGAGCGTAGGTTTGCCACACGCATCACCTCTTTTGATATCACATCTATGCTGTCGGTGTTATATCCTTGACCTATAAGGTAGTCGAGCAGGTCTAGTTCTGCTTTGTCAATTGTGTGCTCTAGCTGCTTTGCTTTGCTATCTAGCTCATCGGTGGCTAATGTCGCTATAACACTTCCAGCCGATACTCTTTGACCATTGCGGTAGTTTATTGACGATATCACACCGCTTGTGTTAAACGAAAGGTCGCAACTCTTGATCGAACGAAGCTTACCATTGGCGTTAAGCTGTTTTTGAAATACACCACGTCGAATAATCATTGTGTCTACTGGGTTTTTCTCAACCTTAAAACTGGCTGTTGCCATCTTGTTGCTCTCCTTTTCTGCTTCGGGCTCACCTTTACACGAGATAAGCATTGCAAAGGCTACTGCAGTTATGTATATAGTGTTTTTTTTCATAATCGTTGTATTGCTGTTGATAAAACAAATTTAATACTATTGTATAATGTTATCTATCTCTTTTACTATATCTTTACCCTTTATAAAGTCATAAAGAGCTATTTGTCGTAAGTCAAAATAAGACACCCAATATTTGCGTATCTGTGTAATATAAGCCACCGCAGCGCTGTTATTCTCGGTAAGTGCAGAGTTGAGGGTCACCACATCGCTCGATCCATTTTTGAACCTGTCTACCACCATCTTATATCTTGTTTGCGCTACATCGGTAGCCTTTAGCGAAAGTGCACACTGTCTTTGTTGGTTGTTAAACTCCAATATCTGTATAAATATGGCTTCACGCTCTTCACGGTCACTCTGCATTATTTGTGTCTCTACTATCTCTTTGCGAGACTCTGCCATCTTTACTCTACCTTTAGACATACCCCAATCAAGAATAGGAATCGATAAAGACAACCCAACCACCTCTTGATCTACTAAGTTGCGATATGCACCACCTACTTTATCGTTAGAGTTGCTTACACCAAATCTAGCATTGAGTCTAGCTTGCACACTCTGCTCGCCTTTCACCTTAGCAACATCTCGCTTAGCATCAAGCAGTGATATCTCATTATTTAGTGTAAAAGAGGAGTTTGTTTGCCATAGGTTTATCACCTTTTCATAATCTAGCTTCACCTCAGACGTAACACTTGGAATATCTAATTTTATATCTACACTCTCAGTAATACCGATATAGCTTTTTAGCCTAAACTGTAAGTAGTTGTACTGGAGTTCACTACTTGATATCTTCATCTCATTGTTAAGCATATTAAGCTCAAGCTGAAGGATCTCGCTCTTTAATACACTACCTATTTTCAGGCGTTTACTAGCTATATTATATAGCGTCTTTGCATTTTCATAGTTTAAACGAGCTAGTTCAAGGTTTTTCTGTTCGAGTATCATATCAAAAAAGTAGTTTGCTGCTATTATGGTTATTCGCTCCATGCTCTCTGCATATTTTCGTTTTGCTACCTCATACTTTTTAGGCTCAATAACTTTATCCCATTTAAAGCTGTTAAACCCGGCAATAGGCTGTATGTAAGTCATTGATATAGGCTGTGCGTAGTATGAACTATACCTATTACCTCCAAATTGATCTATTCTTTCAAGGCTAGAGTATACCGAAACTGTACCACCTGTAAAGGCTATGTTTTGATTAACTGATAGGTTTAAGTTGTTGCTGAGGTTGTAGTTGCCTACATATTTAATTGCTCCGCTCTCGGGGTCTTGTACTTTGGTTATATCACGGTTGAAATTGCCAAGTCCAGCCTCTAGGTTAAGGCTCGGTAGTCGTGAAGATTTGTAAGAGCGGTACTCCCAGTAGCTAGCCTTAAAGGTGTGCTTGGCAGTTAGTGCACTTATTGATCTTTCGTGTGCTAAATTTATTACATTGTCTAATGTTAGGTGTAGTTTTGGTTTGCTGGCGCTGTTTATTTGTGCATATCCTGTACTGGCAATATGAACAAGTGTTACTACAATAAAAAATTTTTTCATATAGTTATATTTAATAGCATTGTATGTTTTGTTAGTACAAAGGTATTGTTATTATTGAATAAAACAATTTGTTGTCGATATTTTCTCTTTATGTCTGCCAATATCCGTCAGTTTTGTTAGGTTTTAAAGGTTGATAACGATTTTCATCTC
>CAMQVM010000092.1 GCA_947038135.1 uncultured Rikenellaceae bacterium | reverse complement strand
CTTAACACTCTTTCCCTACACGACGCTCTTCCGATCTTTACATAAATATAGACTATCGCAATAATTACATAGAAACCAAGTGTTGGTAAAATTTTTAATATATCCTCTTTACCGTATGCATTTGTGATATACATAGTACTAAGTGAAGTTGTAACTGGTAATGCAATCCCTGCAATTAAATAAGTAAGCTTCAACATACTTATCGTCTTAGGCTTTGAGACATAATTGCAATCTTTCTCTAGTAATGAAATCATTTCTTTTAATTGATTGTAACATATGTGTTTATTGTATTTGCGGAAAATCTCAGATAGAAGACAAAATTGAATATCGTAATCAGAAACATCTTCAAATGCCTTTTGCCCCATTGTTCCTTTATACTCCTTGTTGTAGACCATAATATCATATTTTTGTGTAAACCTAAGCCAGTACTGCATTAACGAAATAGCCATGATTAATTGACATATCATGTTTGCTATTATAGCTAGGATACCTAGTGTGTTAAAAGCACCAGGTATTTTCACATAAGATGCTAAATGCAGATAAAATATAAAATATAACGTCCAGGTTACTAATATTAATGCATAAACGGAATTGTAATGTCTGTTCTGTTTTGATGAATAGAATTTTCTATATAATGTTCTATTTTTCTCATCAAAGTTTTTTAGTTCAAATAAAAAGTTTCTAGTTGTTTTTCGCTGAGATGGAGCCTCTCCAAAGATGTGTTTTGCATAGTTTTTCATAGTCTTTTTCTCCAAAATACGAATAATGACCCTATTGTACAAATTAAATACGAATTTTCTTGTAATTCATTAAATAATAATTTAGAATTTCCTAATTCATACAAATACATTTTAAGTAAACACGCTTACAGTGTCGTGCAATATGTAATTGTATTTTGTGTAGTGACATGTACACTTCTATTACCACTATGATGAAAATTAGATAAACATCGATAAGTTATATTAAGTATGAATAAATTCTATTCAACATTTTATTTCGTTACGTCAATCACAAAAGAGTATTTCATATATATAACTATGATTACAATACAAACACTTTATGTTTTTAATTACCTTTGTAAATAATAATTATCTAGCTAATTTTAAATATGAAAAATCTAATTTTAGAAGCACTTAAAGCCAAGTTTACGGGGGTAAGTGACACTATCTTAATCAGGATAGCTACTAACCTAGCGAAGACTGTAATAGCATTAGAGGAGGTTACAACCGCAGTCGAGGGGGTGACCATTCAAACAGTAATAGAAAGCCAATCAGATTTTAGAGCTAATGAAGCTACTATAAATGCTGTGGCTAACTACGAGAAGAAGCACGGATTAACAAACGGGCAAAAGGCTACTGGGGGCGAGCTAATAACAGAACCCACACTAACAAAAGGTGATAATGATACTCCGCCATGGGCGCAAGCTCTTATAGACTCAAACAAGGCTTTGAGTGATAAGGTTATAGCTATGGAGGGTGCAAAAGTTACCGACACACGTAAGAGCAGACTCGATGCAGTTATTGCAACTATCCCTGATCACCTAAAGAAACCTTATCAACGTATGACGATTGATTCACTCAAAGATAGTGATTTTGATCAATTACTAGATGAAGTAACAGCAGAAGCAGAGATTATTATTGCTAATGATAAAGCAAAAGGGTCTATATTTCAACCTCCACTAGGTGGTGGTATGTCTACTAGCAAGCCATCTGATAAAGATGCAGAAGCAGTAGCTAAATCAATCGGATTATAAATACTAAAAAAACTAAAGAATGGCATACGTAGATTTAAATGATGAAAATGTAGTTGTTGATACAGGTAATGATTCTATCGTTATCATAAATCACATAGAGGGTATAACAGGTGGTCGTACTCTCGACACTGTGGGTTTCACTCCTGCGGTAATACAAGGAGGGCATATAGTAATCAAAGATACAAAAGGCGAACACAAACCTATGCCGGTAGCAGGTCTGGCATATGCAGCACTACCAGCAGGTCATACTATAGTGGGTGTTGTTGTAAGATCAGTAGTGACATCTAAGCCTGCCGTAGCTATTATGGTGAGAGGTTCTGTTAATCAAGTTGCAAGCCCCTACCCTGTTACAGATGCTATTAAAACAGCTCTTCCATTAATTCTTTTCACGCAAGACTAACATATTAAAAAATGAAAAAATCTTTATATATAGAATTGGTTGATAAATGGTTTAGCACTATTAAAGGTAAAATAGAGCTAAAGATCAACAACAAGACAGAAGCAGGTCTATACCTGCATGAGCAAGTATTAACTCCTGAGTATACCTCCGACCTAAAGTGGGATTCAGCAAATGTAAGCGACGTAGTTGTTGCATCTGATGTTGTTTCAATGGACTCTCCGCTAGCACTAAAGAAAAGAGGCACTTTAGGAAGAGCCTCAGGTACTATCGTTAAGACAGGAATGAAAAAATCTCTTAACGAATCAGAGATTACAAACCTTAATATACTAGGTAAGTTAGGTAAGTGGGTTCAGATGATTGGAAAGTTATTCGAAGATACTCCGAAGTGTGCTTTAGGTATTAAGGAGAGAATAGAGATTATGTTTCTTGAAGCTATCTCTACTGGCTATACTATTGTAGGTGGTATAGATGGAGATGCCGAGAAGGAAGATAACACAGGTACAGGAGTACGTGTAAACTTTGGTTTTCTTGATAGTAATAAATTTGGTGCTGCTATCAAATGGGGTAACACAGGATATACGCCAATCTCTGATATAGAACGAGCCGTTGCAGGTGCTGAATCGACTGTTACAGTTATATGGCTGAGTAAAGTAGCATATAGTCTACTACGTAATTCAGATGAGGCAAAAAGGTTGTACGCCAACTTTAAAAGTATCCCTGTGCAAACTAATTCGATCCTACCAACTCCAAATAAAGCACAATTCAACGAAGCCTTTGAAGAGGAGTATGATATTACATTTAAAGTAATAGACAGAGAGGTTATAACCGAGAAAAATGGTAAGCGTACAAGAGTTAAACCTTTCGACACTAACACACTTGTACTGTTGTCACAAGACACCAACCTAGGGCGTGTTGTCTATGGAGAGTTAGCAGAAGAGACAAACCCTGTAGCAGGTGTTAAATACGAAAAGGTAGGTGAGTATATTCTAATATCTAAATATGCCAAAAATGATCCATTGCGTGAGTTTACAAGTTCACAAGCTTTGGTCCTTCCTGTCATTGATGGTGTAAATGATATCTGCTTACTTGACACCCAAGAGGCGCAGGAAGTAGCTCCTACGGAAATAGAAGACGATGCAAATATCACTATCTATGGTCAATCATTTGTTAAAGCTACTGTTACAGGCGCTCTGACAAGTATAGGTGTAAGAACAGCATCTAACATCAAAGACTCAACACTTATTACTAAGATTAATGAGTTATCTGATGAGCAAGAACTTAACTTAAAAGTAGCTTTAGAAGTAACAGAATAATAAGATAATGCCATGAGAGCTGTAATTGATATGTTAAAATCAGTATCTAACTACCCTGTATCAACGGATGTGCTTAATCGCATAGCCTTGGTACGTGGCGTTGATTTAGAGGTGGTAGCTACAGCGGACATAGTTAATTCAAAAGAGTACTCTCTAACAGAGGCGGATACATTATATTGGCTATCTAAAGCACCTAATATATCACAGAATGGATTCACTTACACCTTTTCTGATAGAGATCGCCTTAATTTTAAACGTCAGGCTACTACTATATACAAACGTTGTGGAGAGCCACTACCTGAAACTCCTTTCGGCTATAAAGGTTCACGAATATGATTATAGAGAATGGGGTAATACATATCAAATTAAAAGCTCATGGCGGCCTTGTAGATGGTAACCCTATCAAACCCTCAGAGAATTGGAGTAAGCCTATCCCTTGCTTTATTAGCGCTGTTAAACACAACAACAGAGGTGTATCGAATGGTAACACCTTTACAGAAGCCTCTTATGAAGTTTCTGTAAATGATCAGCCATTTGAAGCAGACACAATCAAACTAGTGTTGAAGGGCAAGGAGATAGGAAACTTCTCTATACAAAGTATTGAGCATCTTGATGTAGTATGTGTAATTAAAATTACTGTATAATGGGAATTAAGCAAATCACTCCAATGAGTGAAGTAGATAAATATCTAAATGAACAGCTAGCCGAACTCGAACAAACTATTATTAATAAAATGGCTTATGTTGGAGAGAGAAGTTTAAATGAAGCACGAACAGGAGGAACATACATTGATAGAACAAGTAATTTAAGAAATTCTATCGGGTATGTAATTGTAAATGATGGTAATGTCATAACTCAGCGAGGCTTTGATGGTGCAGGTGGTAAAGAGAGTGAGCAATTTGCACTATCTACGGCAAAAAAGTTCCCTGCTGGTATTGTTCTTATCATAGTAGCTGGTATGAGCTATGCTCGTCACGTCTCTGCTAAGGGGTATAATGTGCTAGACAGCGCTCAACTTCTTGCTGAGAACCTTGTACCAACATTAATGAAACAACTAGGATTTAAAGTAAAATGACAAAGACAGGGCAACAGATTGAAGATGACATTTACGAACTATTAAATAATAGCTCTTTACCCTCAGTCATTAATGGAACCGTTTACAAATTCGGTATGCGACCTAAAGACTCAACATTAGAAGATGCTATTGTGAAATTTGTTACGGGGCTTAATGGAGATATACAAGAAGGTGTGGTGGTGGTCAATATCTATATTCCTGACTTTGACGCATATGGCGATGGTGTTATGCGAAAAGATATAACACGCTGTACAGAGCTAGAAATTACAGCTAATAAGTGGGTTGAAACCATTATTGATAAAAGCATAGATTATCTTTTTGAGTTACAACACACAATCTACACAGAGCCTGAGTATGAGATAGATCAACATTTCATAGCAATAAAATTAAAGTATAAATTAGTAACTATTTAAAACAAGATATTATGTCACAAATTATAATGTCGTGGAGCAAATGTACTATCAAAGATGGTATCTCCACAGGAAAAAAAGAAATGCCTGCTGCTGCTGAAATGTCTGCACTGGGCGTTATCAACGATAAGTCCACGAGCTTGGAAGCAACAGATGGCGAAGAACTAAAGGCTACGGCATCAGGTGGCGTTCAAGTAGCGTATGAGCAACATGAAGGAGGATTCCAATTAACCACTCGTGTGAAAGAACCTGCAAATGTTCTTTTTGAGCGATACGGACTTGGTAAACCTGCTGCAAGTGGAGGAGATTTTGAGGTTAAAACTCACGTTGTTCAGAGTGTGAGGGCTGTCGAGGTTACTCCAAAGAATGTTGGTGCCACAGGTATCAAAGCACCTCAATGTACAGTAAAATTTAAGCCTGGTCGTTCAGAGGACGAGGGGGAATTTGTGGATATTACTTACGTAATTCTTCCAATACTAAATGATGATTTTGAGGTTGAGCATTGGTATTCTCGCTTCAAAAAGGTTAAACCTGCTTCAACAAAAGAAGCACCAAAAGAAGTACCAAAAGCGTAATAACTTTTCATTGCGGACAAGCGGAAAGACGCCCTTTGTAGTTGGAGGTAAAACTGCATATTGGAGTAGGTTTTCAAATTGGGAAATTTAGCAGGTTCGATCCCTGCCTACTTCGCATAATTTTAAATATTGAATAACATGAATAATAATATAGAACATCTTGTAGCAGACAGTGCACTTAATGAACCTATAGAACTAAATATTGATGGTGTGAAAATGCAAACTTGCAAGCCAAAAGTATCAACACTTATTGCAGTGTCTAAACACATAGGTAAGTTACCTAACATTCCTATGCCTAAAACAACGTCTGAAGAGTTTGAAGTTGTGTTAGCGTATGCAGGGGATTGTGAGGAAGTTTTAGGTGATATTATGGCAATACTTATTCTTGGTCGCAAAGGAATGATAACAGAAAAAATAACATCTGAGATAGTTCCAAAAAAGATATTCGGTATTACTTGTGGTAAAAAGACGATTGAGAGAAAGGAATTGATAGATAACGTAAAGCCACTTGCGGAAAAAATACTTGATGAATACTCAAATAAAGAGCTTTACGATTTGATCACTAGTTTATTCAGCGAACAAAACCTTGCTTTTTTTTTGAACATTATCACTTCCCTAAGCAGGGCAAACCTACTAAAACAGAAGAAGATGAACGAAACGACAGCATCTGGGCTTTAATCTTAGGCTCGTGCAAAAATCTGGGTATTTCCCCAGATGAAGTGCTTGATATGAGCTATGAGAGTGTAATGTTATATTCTCTTGCAACACCAACATACAATAGCAAAAAGAACGAGGATAAGAACAAGCCTAAATACGATGATAGTCTTGATGCAAATAATCCAGGTAACTTTAACGACTTTGACGAAGAAGAGGAATAATGAATAATGAAGATGGTAAAATATGGTATGGTCTCGGAATAGACAATACTGGGCTACAAGCTGATGCTCGAAAATCCTCTGCGATTTTCAGTGGCGTCAGCAATCGTGCCACATCTGATTTGGGGCGTGTGGATAAAGGAATTAATATGCTTGGTGTAAGTATTG
>CAMQVM010000091.1 GCA_947038135.1 uncultured Rikenellaceae bacterium | reverse complement strand
TCTTTCCCTACACGACGCTCTTCCGATCTGGTGAATTTTTCAGGCGCAGAGTCCCCGATTGTGATAGTAACATCGCCCGAACGAGCATCAAATATTGTATTAGCCTGAACAGTAAATGTCACTTTTGTTTCAGTAGTAGATGGCGATGGAGTATTAATTTTATAAGTCATCCAATCAATACCATCGGCTATTTTAACATTTGTCGCCCCTGAACTATTGGTAATGGTAATTACAAATGTATTTTCAGATGCTGAAACGGGATCGGTAGGTACTCCAGTAAATGAAAATTTATCATTTGGATTTTGTGTAATAGTAAATGTCTTCTCTTTTCCACCACTTATAATAGTAATATCGGTAGAACGAGCATCATAAGTTTTGTTTGCTTTTACAGTGAATGATAATTGTGTTGTAGTCATATCTTTTGATGTCGGCACAACCTTATATGTCACCCAATCTACATTTTCAGCTATTTTCACCTCAGGCAATCCAATATTTTCATTAACTGTAATGACAAATGAATTTTCGGTTGATGCAACAGGCTCAGTTGGAACACCTGTAAGTAAAAACACACCAGCTGGATCTTGAGTGGCAGTTATCTCTTTTGACATACCATCAGATGTTATGATAACCTTAGCAGTACGACCCTCGTTAGTTTCATTTTCTAATACTGATATGGTTAAGATGTTTTCAGTTCCAGCATCTCCACTGCTAGGAGATACAGTACACCAAGACTTACCTGCTTCAACAGTAGCTGTCCATGGTTGAGTTGAACTGAATTTAAGTGTTTCTGACAGTTGACCTGTACCAAACGAAGGAGTTGTTACTGTACCGTCTGTAAAGATGATATCAGCAGGAATTTGAAGTTTTTCAGTTTCACACGAGACAAATGCCCCAAATGCAAATAGTAAAAAGAATAGTTGTTTTTTCATTGTATTAATAATTTTTAATTGTTAGTATTGCTATTTAGAACGACATGAGGGTTTTAAATGCGTCTAAATTAGGTTGCTAAAAAGACTGAATAATAGTTTTATTTATGTGTGTTGTAATTTTGCAAAAAAATATTGCATAGTAAACTATAAACCAACATTAATATCATGGGTTCTACACTTAGCAATATTCATATACACCTAAGCTACAGAACTTTAAAGCTAATTTATTGTCGTTAAGCCACTGTTAAATCTTTATTTTATACACAAATGTAGTAATAATAATCTTAATATTTGCATATTTATTCATATTTGACTGTAACATACTATTTTTTATGTGTGATTATATTTGACAACAACGAAATAAGGCACCGATAAGGCACCCTCAAATCTATAACTAAATTATATCGTATTGTGATAAAATTTCAAGAAGTTTAATATATGCAGCAGTTCGCAATTTTGCAACGGTCTGATGATTCAAAGTTAATATTTTCAAGCCTAAACCTACGTATTAATACTAAGTAATTTTCATCCTGGCTATATGCTCCATAAGTCACTCGCACGCATATTATTAAATATCGTCACAAACCAGCCCATATATTCCGACACCTTACAATCGTCACTTATTATAGACAACAACGAAAGGAGGGTGCCAATAAGGCACCCTCCAATCTGTTAAAACAACTTACACAACAAATTATATCTTATTTTGATAAAATTTCAATAAGCTTGATAGCTCCATCGGTAACTGGCGTACCAGGACCGAAGATAGCAGCTGCGCCCGATTTATAAAGCGTATCATAGTCCTGTGCAGGAATAACTCCTCCAACAATAACAACAATATCTTCACGACCAAGCTCTTTAAGCGCCGCAATAATCTGCGGAACAAGAGTTTTATGACCTGCCGCAAGTGATGAAACACCTACAACATGAACATCATTCTCAACAGCCTGCTTAGCAGCCTCTTCTGGAGTCTGGAACAGAGGTCCCATATCAACATCAAAACCTATATCAGCATATCCAGTAGCTATAACCTTAGCACCACGATCATGACCATCTTGACCAAGCTTAGCTATCATGATACGAGGCTGACGCCCCTCTTTCTTTGCAAACGCCTCACATATAGCCTTTGCATTCTCAAAATCTTTATTATTTTTCACAGCCGACGAATAAACTCCTGAAATAGAACGAATAATTGCTTTGTAACGACCCACAACACACTCACAAGCATCTGAAACCTCACCTAGTGTAGCACGTACTTTTGCAGCCTCAACAGCTAGCTCTAGTAGGTTACCCTCACCAGTTTTAACACATTCAGTGATAGCTTCTAATGATGCTTTAACTTTAGCCTCATCACGCTCTGCACGTAGTTTGTCTAAACGCTCGATTTGTGAAATACGTACAGCAGTGTTATCAACATCAAGGATATCAATAGGATCCTCTTTTTCAAGACGGTAGCGGTTCAGACCAACGATAATATCATTTCCTGAATCGATACGAGCCTGCTTACGAGCAGCAGCCTCTTCGATACGCATCTTAGGGATACCTGTTTCGATAGCTTTAGCCATTCCGCCAAGCTCCTCTACCTCTTCAATAAGCTTCCATGCTTTTGTAGCAATCTCTTGCGTTAGGCTTTCAATGTAGTAAGAACCAGCCCATGGATCAACAGCTTTACAGATGTTAGTCTCCTCTTGAAGATAAATTTGAGTGTTACGTGCAATACGTGCAGAGAAATCTGTAGGTAGAGCAATAGCCTCATCAAGAGCATTTGTATGTAGCGACTGTGTGTGCCCTAGAGCCGAAGCCATAGCCTCAACAGCAGTACGTGCTACATTATTGAAAGGATCTTGCTCGGTAAGCGACCAACCCGAAGTTTGGCTATGCGTACGTAAAGCAAGCGATTTTTTGTTTTTAGGATCAAACTTATTAACAATCTTAGCCCACAAAAGACGACCCGCACGAAGCTTAGCAATCTCCATAAAGTGGTTTGTGCCGATACCCCAGAAGAAAGATAAACGTGGCGCAAAGCTATCAATGCTCATACCTGAGTTAACTCCAGTACGTAGATACTCTAATCCATCAGCTAAAGTGTATGCTAGCTCAATATCTGCTGTACCACCAGCCTCTTGAATATGGTAACCCGAGATAGATATAGAGTTAAACTTAGGCATATTGTTAGATGTATATGCAAAGATATCTGCAATAATCTGCATAGAGAATTTAGGAGGGTATATATAGGTGTTACGCACCATAAACTCTTTAAGGATATCATTTTGAATAGTACCGCTAAGCTGTGCTAACGTACAACCTTGCTCAAGTCCAGCAACGATGTAAAACGCAAGAATAGGAAGCACTGCACCATTCATAGTCATCGATACAGACATTTTATCTAGTGGTATACCATCAAATAAAACCTTCATATCTTCAACCGAGCAGATAGACACACCTGCCTTACCTACATCACCCACAACACGAGGATGATCGGCATCATAACCACGGTGCGTAGCAAGGTCAAAGGCTACTGATAGCCCCTTTTGTCCCGACGCTAGGTTACGGCGATAGAATGCGTTAGACTCTGCTGCAGTAGAGAAACCAGCATACTGACGAATAGTCCAAGGACGCATAACGTACATTGTGCTATATGGTCCACGTAAAAATGGTGCTATACCTGCTGCATAGTTTAGATGCTCCAGACCCTCAAGATCTGCAAGAGTATATAACCCTTTAACATCAATTTGTTCGGCTGTCTGCCAAGGCTTAGTGGTGGTGCACTCTGTTGTACAACACTCTGATGCTGTGCCTTTTGTTTTTATATCTGAAAATTTAGCTCTCATAATTGATTAAGATATTATAGTCCGAGTTCTTTAATGTAAGATTGTAGAGTCTCAAGGACATTTGATCTAACGCTTATAAAGTTGTTTATACCAGCCGCCTGAAGCTCTGGCTTACAAGCAGGATCACCTGCCACTACCAAGATAGCTTTGCCTTTTAATGCAGCAGCTGCCTCAGGAGCAAATGCTACATACTCATCGTCAGACGAGCAAAGAACCACTACATCAGCACCAGCTTTGATAGCTGCATCAGCACCCTCTGCAACAGATCCGAAACAGATGTTGTCGATAGGCTGAATACCAGCACAACCAAAGAAGTTGCTTGCAAACTGCGCTCTAGCACGACAGAAGGTAATATTACCCACTGTAAGCATAAACACTTTTAGATCCTTACCTCCACGGTCAACCTTTAAGCGCATCTGCTCAAAGCTCATACCAGCACGGAAAGGCACTAACTTAGTATACTGGCTACCGTCTGACTTACAACTACAAGCTTTGATACCTGCTGTAACATTCGCCTCAGTAACATCTTTTTCAGCCACCTCAGTAAAGTTAGGATATTGGTTAGTACCAAGTAGAATCTCTCTACGGGTAGCTATATTACTCTCTTTTTTAGCTGCCGACTCAGCAATTTTGCTTTGAACAACACCTTTTTTGAAAGCCTCAACATATCCACCAGCCTCTTCGATCTCTTTGAAAAGCGACCATGCTGCATCGGTGATAGATTGTGTTAGTGTTTCAACATAGTATGAACCACCTGCTGCATCAACCACTTGATCAAAATGCGACTCATCTTTAAGTAGCAGCTGAGTGTTACGTGCAATACGTGACGAAAACTCACTTGGCTCTCTAAATGGAGCATCAAAAGGATTCACCTCAATAGATGATACCCCAGCAATAGCAGCACTCATAGCCTCAGTAGTACCACGAAGCATATTTACATACGGATCGTAAACCGACATGTTGAATTTAGATGTAATAGCGTTAACTTTTAACTTAGACGCACAGTTTTTTGTAGGGTTGTATCCATCAACGATGTTAGCCCATAAAACTCGTGCAGCACGAAACTTAGCAATCTCCATAAAGTATGAAGAGCTAATAGACATATTAAATTTAACGTTATGAGCAGCCTTATCGATAGACACGCCTGCATTCATAAGCTCAACGATATAGTCGTGCGCCACTGACATAGCTAGAGCAAGCTCTTGAACTATTGTAGCACCACAGTCGTTAAACACCTGACCATTGACAGTAACAAATCTGATACGTCCGAACTTTGCAGCCTTATTAATAAGGTTAGCGATCTTCTCGATTTTGAAATTCTCCTTACAAACCTTACCTCTAAGAGATAACATTTTGATAATAGGATCGATATCAAACGACGCTGCCACCTCTTTAGATGTTAGCTCAGTAGCCTCCATTTTAGCGATAAACAACTCTGCCACAGTGAACACACCACAACCTGAAAAGTTTAGCTCAACAGCTGAAACAACGATACCCTCAAGAAGAGCATCAAGGTCGGCAGCAGTAAACTCTTTGTTCGAGATAACAAAATTTAACGACTCAGCGCCACGCGAAAGCACGTTTAACGCTAGCTTGTTAGCCTCAGAAGGGCAACTCACTGTAATTGATTGGCGAACCAACCAGTTATTGTCTTTTTTTGTTCCTCTAACAAAAGGAAACTGACCTGGTGTAGCACCAACAGTGTCGATAGATGCAAGATCTTCGGTACGATAATATGGACGAACAGAGAATCCCTCTGCACTTTTCCACACAAGCTTCTTTTCGTAATCTGCTCCTTTAAGGTCGGTGTTGATCACCTCTTCCCACTGTGGTGTAGATACTTCTGGAAACTCAGCAAATAATTTTGCCATAACTTCTTTGATTTAATTAAATATATTTCGTGTAATTTAGCATTTTTTTTAAGCTACCCACCATATCATATCGGTAGATTTCTCAAGACTTCAAACAAAGCCATCTGCAAAGATACGCAATTCTATTCGAAATAATAACAAAAAAGTAACTTTTTTTATCTTTTTATAATTATTGGCTCTAAATTGGGTGTTGCAGCACTAATTATTTTTGTTGAAATAGTAAAAAAAACAGCGAAATATTTGATATCTAATTATCTTTGATTATCTTTGTGCATTATTTGCTGGCAATAGTATTGCTAGCGCAATTGGAGGGAGAGTTGTTGCCTATTAGTATAGAGTAAGTTAAATATATTTATAAGCGCGAGACAAGATGAATTTTGTCTCTTATCCACCATGTACAAAAAAAAAGAAAAATAATATAATAATATAACATAAAAAATTTAGTGCTATGATTATCATGCCAATTAAAGAGGGAGAAAACATCGAAAGAGCCCTTAAGAAGTTTAAAAGAAAATTTGAGAAAACAGGTGTAATGAAAGAACTTCGTTCACGCAGAGAGTTTACTAAGCCATCTATCACAAATCGTGTACAGAAGCTTAAAGCTATCTATGTTAAGCAATTACAACTTAACCAAGAAGATTTTTAGTATTAAGATATAATATCTTTTACTATACATAGTAGAGCATCTTATGTTCACCTCGGTGAAATAAGGTGCTCTACTTTTTTTGTATGATTGGTTTGGTTGGTGCAATGTGGTGCAGTTTGGTTGGTTATATCGGGTCTGAAAGCTCTTTGGCATTTTTTATGTACAAAAGTGCATTGAGAGAGAGGGGTTTATCACAACTTAATCTAACAACCTATATATATATATATTTTGTTGGGGTGGTAAATACTTACTTATGAGTTGTGTGTACGTTGAATCAGCCAGCTCCCGAAGGGAGCCACCAAGCGCCTAAGGCGCGTAGGTGCT
>CAMQVM010000090.1 GCA_947038135.1 uncultured Rikenellaceae bacterium | reverse complement strand
CCTCTGCCACTGCATCGCCTGCACGTGTTACAACATCAGTATCATCTGATGGCATCGTTACAGTAATAAGTTGATTTTTTCCTGCTGGGTCAAGCGGATCTTCCGAGCCCGAGCTAGTAGTTTTTTTACACCCAAATAGTGTAAGTGACATAGCAAAGAATAGTACTACAAATTTCATTGAGCTTCTCATTTACTTAGTTTTTAATTAATAATAATTCTAATAGTGTACATAGCAAGTTTGAACAGCCATGCAAACTAACACCCTGCAAAGATACTAATAATTTTGTTTTGAAGCAATTATTTAAACATAAAGAAACAAAAGTCACCTTAAAATATCTATTAATTACAATGTACTTTCTCTTCATGGCAATAGTATTTCTCGGCATAGTTTACCCAAATAGCACTGCTTTTCACACAAACAACACTACTTTCTGACAGTAACAAACTCCTTATTATCATCCTCAGAAGTGAGCACCGTGAAACGTATACGTTGTTTATTTCCAACATTATCGACAATAGTAAGCCAGTGCACACCCGCAGCAGGAGCAACACTTATAGTGTGCTCAGCGGTAGATGCAGAGTGTGTTGTAGCAATATATTCGTTATTTAAATGCCAATGTATAGATGCACTATCTGAGCGATGCACCGCCCGAAATACCAGCCGTTCATCAATAAAACCACGTGGTAGATATAAAGAGGCAGCGTGCAAAGGGTATACAAGCTCCATCTGCTGCAAGCCTGTAATAGCTGGCGGAACAATATAATCTGACGCTGAGCGCCTATAATAGTACTCGGCTGTTGGAGGCAGCACAAACCACCCCTTGGTCACTCCATTATCAGTCACAACTTTATGATATGGGCACATACCCGTTTTAACCCCTGGTAAAGGCATCGTTAACGTATCTACCCTATCAATTGACGAGTAACACAAATCAGATGCACGGTGCCCACTACGACTACATATCGCCATCTCATCCATATCATCAAGAGGGGCTGTAAACCACTCGTCGGCAGCTGGAAGCATAGAGAATATATCAAACATGATAGGTGCTGCATGACCTACACCTGTCATTGATGCTCGCCCCTCGCCATTTGCATTACCAACCCAAACACCCACCACATAACGAGGTGTTACACCAATAGCCCACGCATCTCTGTTGCCATAACTTGTTCCTGTTTTCCATGCTATTTTCTTTGTAGAGCTAAAAACCTGCCATGATGCCTCCTCTTCAGGTCGGTTGACCCCCGACATGGCTTCAAACATAAACCATAAAGACGAGGGTGACAGAGGCGATTTCTTATCATAACTCACATCAACATCTATATCAATCAGCTCACTCGGCAGATGCTCACTATTCGACTCACGACTATTTAATATAGGCGTTAAAGGTCGTATTTCATTAGGGCTAAAATCACCATTAGCATTAAAGGTATTAAGCGAACGTGCAAGAGAAGCATATACACCACACATATCCCACAAAGTACCCTCTGCACCTCCAAGTATCAAAGTAGCTCCATAGGTTTGAGCTCCACGATCAAGTGTTGTTAACCCTAAATCTTTCAGAAGCCTCAAAAAGCGACTATTGTTATACATTGTAAGCATTCGTACAATAGGCACATTTAAAGATTTTTCTATCACCGAGCGTGCAGGCACTACCCCATTAAATGTTTTGTTGTAGTTTGAGGGGCTGAAACCCGATATATTAAGCGGTGTATCATATATAAGTGTATTAGGTAGTATTTTACCATCATTAATAAGAGCACCATATAGTATAGGCTTCAAAAGACTACCAGTGCTACGTCGAGCTTGTATAACATCAACCGCTCGACCATTAGTTTTTGAGCTACTCGACCCTGTAATATTACCAATATAAGCCAAGGTTTCGCCAGTTTGAATATCAGCCACTAAAACCGTAGCATTTTGTATACGATTAACTGCCAAAGTCCAATCTCCATAGTTATTAACAATTTGTTGAGCACGTTGCTGAAGCGCCAAATCGATTGACGAGTGAAGCATTGCACCATCGTGCAGCCTATCAATCAAATGAGGTGCATATTGTGGAAGTGGCTTTGGAGCATCAGGAAGAGGTTCCATAAGCGCCGCACTATGCTCTATGCTATCTATTGCATTGATAGACAACAGCCTACTAAGCAATTTATTACGCTTAACCAACAACGCATCACGCCCACGCCCAGGATGTATCAATGCAGGAGAGTTGGGAAGCACCGCAAGAGTAGCAGCCTCTGCCCATGATAGCTGCTCAGGGGCATGACCAAAATAACGCCACGCCGCCGCCTCGATACCCACAACATTACCCCCAAAAGGAGCGTGTGAAGCATACATACTAAGTATCTCATCTTTAGAATAGCTACACTCTACCCGAAGAGATAAAAGCATCTCTAATAGTTTATTTGGCACATTACGAGGAGCATTACCATAACTTATACGTGCTAACTGCATTGTTATAGTAGAACCACCACTAACAACTCTGCTAGCCTTTAAATTTTGGTTTGTGGCACGAATAATAGCAGGTATAGAGACTCCATTATGGCTATAAAACCGCCTATCTTCAAACTCTACAACCGCACGAATATACCTGCTAGGAAGTGCATTTTTTACAGGAAAGCGCCACTGCCCATCACTAGCAACTTTAGCGCCCATCAGCTCACCATTGCGAGCATAAATAACAGTAGAGTACGGAGAATCAAATAATTGCGAAGGGGGAACAAAAATACACCAAGCTAATAAAGATAGCAGCAATAGAGCTATTAAAGAGATGAAAAAGTTGCGATATTTGGTCATTTTCATGTTTGAAAAACTTAATAATAAGCTACAATATAAAAATAATTTATTAAAAATGCAATTATAACAACAAAATTGTATATATTTGTACAATAATACTAATAATTAAAAACACAACTTTTAACAGATTGAATTATGACAAAACTAAGACTATTACACCCAGGGCTTACAGCATTGTTATGTACACTTATAATGTGTACGTCTTGTAATGAGACGACCACTAAAAAGGTGGACTCAGAACCCATAGAGGTAGAGTACAATCCTCTAGTAGAGAGATTTACAAGCGACCCAATAGGACGCAAAGGAAGCATATATGTAGAGATGACAGAGGCTATTTTGCCAACAACAGAGCTAGATAGATATATATCAATAACTCCTAAAATTGATGGAGAGTGGACAATAAACGGCGAAGACTCTAAAACAATAGTGTTCAAACCAATAAATGAATTTAGCAGAGGTCAACTATATACAGTAGAGATTGAGCTAGATGAAATTTATGCTGATAACTCAGATGCTCAAAACTTTATATTTTCGTTTAATACTCTTGCAGCAGAAGCGATAGCAACATTTACCACTTTCAAAATAGAAAATAATGGTACCTACACCGCCACAGGTGAAATGATGACACGTGACTTTGAAGACTGTACACAGGTAAAAATGATGACGAAATGGCGTGGTATAGGCGACTACAACGAAGAAGATATCACATGGACACACAACACCAGCGGAACGACTCACAACTTTACAGTAAAAGGAATCGCATATAAAGGAGGTAACAGAACATTAAAGCTGATTGTAGGTGATAAAAAAGCAGGTTATGACAACCGAGAGGTGCTAAGCGAAACTATACCTAATGGAGGTAGCTTTAATGTACACTCCGTAAACTACCATAACGATGATGAGTACTACATCGAGGTATTATTTAGCCAGTTGCTTAAAAAAGGACAAGACATAAACGGATTGATATGGCTTGATGGCATAGATCAAGAGGTAGAGATTAATGGCAATAAAGCTTTAATATACCCCGACCTTTCAAGCTTGGGTTCAAGTGATAAATCTAACACCAACGAAGATGGTCAATTTTATGTTACTGTATGTATTGATGGTGCACTAGAAGCAAGCGGTGGCGACAGGCTAGTAACAGAGCTTCGTGAAGAGGTCGTTATAGAGAGTGGCGACCCATCTGCTGAATTTTTAAAGGGTGGAACAGTAATTCCTCCATCATCGGCATTTGCAAGTGTTGAGCTAACACATAGCCAAGGCATACCTTTTAAAGCTTCATATCTAAACGCTGTTCGTATAGAAGTATTTCGTATTTTAGAGAGTGCGGTAGGATCTTTTTTACAAACAACAGTTATATCAGACACCGATTTATCAAGCAACCTAAAACTTAAAACAGCAAGACCAGTAGCGTGCCAAACAGTATTTTTGGGTGATAAAATGACAAGTAAGCAACTACGCCGTACAAACACCTACTCGCTTAACCTATATGATATAATTGAACCAGAAATTGGAGCACTATACCATATAGTATTAACTTATGATAAATCAATGGCTATATCGCCATGTATATCAAAAAAACAGCAGCTAACAAAGCAGGCTGCAAAAATAGCAGATGCTGCAAGGCTAAAAGATCTAAAAGCTACATACGATAAGGGAAATAGCAGCTCAGATGGAGATTACTATGACGATTACAACTGGAGCGACTCAAAAAATCCTTGTAAAGATAGCTACTACTACAATAAAAAATCTACAAGAAACCTATTAGTTAGCGACTTAGGTGTTGTGGCAAAAGCCTCTAACAAGCCTAAAATGACACTTATAGTAAACAGCATAACAACGACAATGCCAATAGATGGTGCTAAAGTAACACTTAAAAACTACCAAGGAGTAACTGTTGGTGAGGGTGTTACAGATATTTTAGGAATAGCAGAAGTAAACTACACTAACGGATGGCCATACTATGCAGTAGTATCAAAAGATGCACAACGCACCTACATAAAAGTTAACCCAGGATCTGAGCTATCAACATCATCTTTTGATGTGGCAGGTGAGCAGATAAAAGATGGACTTAGAGGTTTTATCTGGACAGAGCGTGGTGTATGGCGACCTGGAGATAATATACATCTAAACTTTGCACTAAACAGCAACAGCCTTCCAGCAGACCACCCAGTAACGATTGAGCTAAGATCTCCACTAGGACAGCTGCACCAAAAGCAGGTAGTGACAAAATCGGTAGGTGGCATATATAGCTTCACGCTATCAACTACTCCAGAGTCGCAAACAGGCATTTGGAATGCAACAATAAGCGTTGGAGGCACAACCTTTGTACAAAGGTTACGAGTAGAGGCAATAAAGCCAAACAGACTAAAAATAGCTCTTACGTTTCCTGAAAAGGTGATTCAACGTGGCACTCCATTAAATGCAAAACTGCATGGCGAGTGGCTAACAGGAGCTAATGCTGGAGGATTAGATTATATTATCGAGACAGAATTCAGCTCAGTTATCAGCCACTTTGATGGATATGATGGGTTTGTATTTGACAATAGCTACAACAATTTTGAGACAGAAGAAGCACCTGAAATAACGGGCACAATAGATGATGATGGCGACTCTACAATCACAACTATACTAAATGGAGGCGCAAGATCGGGAGGTATGCTTAATGCAAATATCACAACACGATTATTTGAGCCATCTGGAGAGGCAAGCGTAGATGTAGTAACTATACCCTACTCGCCTTACACCTCTTATGTAGGTATCAAACCACCAAAAGGGGCAAGAAACAGGCTAGATACAGATAAAGATTACAACTTCGAAATAGTAACAGTAGACCCATTAGGCGAAATTGCTCCTAAGCGTAAAGTTGAGATTACTGTATATAAGGTTTCATGGTATTGGTGGTGGAGCTCAAAACGCAATCAGCTAGCGAGCTATATATCAGATAAAGATTTAAGCCCTAAAAAGCAGGTTGTACGAACAAGCTCATCAAGTGGCAAGATAGATTATAAACTAAACATTAACAAAAATGAGTGGGGCGTGTACTATATCACTACTCGTGACGTAAATAGCGGACATGAAGCAGCGTATTCTGTATATATGGATTGGCCATATCATGGTGCACGAGACAGAGGAAGCGAGAATGGCGCAATGAAGCTATCTGTTTCGTTAGACAAAACAGACTATACAGTAGGCGAGCAGGCAACAGTAAGCTTTCCATCTATACTTGGATCAAGAGCTATTATATCGGTAGAGAATGGCTCAGATGTGCTAAAGACCTTTCCAGTAGAGTGTAGCGAAGAACAGACTAAATATTCATTTGAGGTAACACCTGATATGCAACCAAATGTATATATCAATGTTACTCTTCTACAACCATACGGCAGCGTTAAAAACGACCTGCCAGTGCGATTATATGGAATAGTACCACTAATGGCAACATCAAAAGAGAGTAAGTTATACCCTGAAATAGAGTGCCCTAAAGAGGTGCTTCCAGAGTCTGAGATGGAGATAACTGTATCCGAGAAAAACGGACGCTCATTTGCCTACACCCTTGCACTAGTCGATGAGGGGTTATTAGACCTAACAAGGTTTAGAACACCTAATCCATGGGGTGCATTTAATGCACGTGTAGCGCTAGGTATATCTACATGGGATGTATATAATGATGTACTAGGTGCTTATGGAGGTAAAATAGAACAGATGTTTGCAATTGGTGGTGACAATGCATTAGATGGAGGTAAAAAAGGCTCGGTGAATCGTTTTCCTCCAATGGTTAAGTATCTTGGAGCTTTTGAACTAGGCGCAGGAGATGAAAAGACCCATACAATAAAGTTACCTGCATACTTAGGACGTGTAAAAGTGATGGTTGTGGCAATAACAGACAAAACCAGAAGC
>CAMQVM010000089.1 GCA_947038135.1 uncultured Rikenellaceae bacterium | reverse complement strand
CTTGATTTAAGCCTTAAAGCTATCAATTAAGTATATAAATTCATGATAAGCAAATAATTCATGAAAAGCAAATAAATCATGAGAAGCATACTTAGTCAATTACCTAGCGCTGGAATACTTATATTCTCTATTACGGGGATAGTTTTAGGTATAATACTTCTTGTTAACGATAATAAAAACAAGGCGAAAAAGATTTTAGCAAGTTATTTTTTTCTCTGCTCTATTGCCGCAATTTTAGGTAGTTTTTACTATATAGCAGTAAAGCAGGAGTCTCCAATGATTTTAGATCCTATAACAATACTTTGTCAATCTTTAATATTGCCAATACTGCTGCTCTATGCTAGAGAGTTATTTTCACGTAACTGGGCAAGTGTATTTAGGGGAGTTATGGTATATGCGCCAATTATATTATATGTAGTGGTGTATCTTACTCTTTGGATTACAATAGGAGATAATCCTGACCTACGGAGCTGGAACGATTTTGCAGAAAATATATCCAACCCTCTAGTGTGGATGCGTCTTGTTGCTATAGCAATCTCACTGTTTTATAGTGGTGGGTTTATCAGCCTAGTAGCACTAAGACAGGCAAATTACAATTATAGCATCGAAAACAACTACTCATATACCGATGGTATAGACACAGGGTGGCTAAAAGGTGTGACATATCTATTCTTAACGCTAACTATTTTGTTTATAACAGGTTTGATGATACCTGGTGAGTCTATTATCTATATCTATGCCTTTTTAACATGGGTTATATGGATTATACTCTTTTTAAAGGGGCAAAAGCAGGGCGATGCAGAGCTAGTAGAGAGCGACGACCCGATGTTTGGGTTTGCAGATCGTGATAAGCAAAAAGATATACAGCAGCAACAACAACAACAATGTGAAGTTGGCAGCAGTGACGAGGTGGTCGAAGACAAAACACTAGATTTGAGTAATAAAATCATTGAGTTGCTAAATGATAAGAAGGTGTATCTAAACCCCGATCTTTCACTTCAGCAACTTGCAATAATTGCGGGTAGTAATCGCTCGTATGTATCAAAGGTAATAAACGAAACATTCAAAGTAAACTTCTTTGATCTAATAAATAAGCGCCGTGTAGAGTATGCTACGGAGCTACTAAAAGATATAAAATACAATAACTACTCTCTAAATTTCATAGGTCAACTATGTGGATTTAAATGCGACCGTACTATGTATAGAGCATTTGTAAAATTTACTGGTGAGTCACCAAGCAAATATAGAACTCGTAGTTAACATCACTTTGTAATATCTGTTACAATGACACTATTAAGATTTGCATCAAAACAGAGCTTCAGCAATGAATCGAGTTGCAAACAAAGCTCTAGTATTGAGAGAATATCAGACATATTTGGCTCCGATGTGTTCAACATGGAGACAATGCGCCACTACCTTCCCAAGGATGCCTACGATAGCGTGTGCACCTCAATAAAAGGGAGTAGACGCATAGACCGTAAAATTGCTAATCAAGTAGCCTCAGGCATGAAAGCGTGGGCTATGGAGCGAGGAGCAACTCACTATTCTCACTGGTTTCACCCTCTAAACAACACCACTGCCGAGAAACATGACGCCTTTTTTGAGCCGATATGGAGTGGTGGCTCTTTTGAAACCTTTAGGGGTGATGTGTTGGTTCAGCAAGAGCCCGATGCCTCATCATTTCCTAATGGAGGGCTACGTAATACCTTTGAAGCTAGGGGTTATTCAGCATGGGATCCTACATCACCAGCTTTTATACTCGATCAAACACTCTGTATACCGAGTATATTTGTAGCGTATACAGGTGCGGCACTAGATTTCAAAACACCACTTATAAAGTCGCTTAGTGCACTTGAAAAGGCGGCAGTAGATATTTGTCAATATTTTGATAAAGATATAACAAACATAGATGTAACACTAGGATGGGAACAGGAGTATTTTTTGGTTGACCAAGAGTTATTTGAAGCACGCCCCGACCTAATACAGACTGGGCGTACCCTTATGGGACACAGTGCAGCAAAGAGCCAACAGCTCGAAGATCACTATTTTGGTGCTATACCTTCACGTGTATCGGCATTTATGAAGGAGTTCGAGAACTGGGCTTATAGGCTTGGTATACCTCTAAAGACTCGACACAACGAAGCAGCACCATCTCAATTTGAGTGCGCTGCAATGTTTGAAGAGGCAAATATAGCAGTAGATCATAACTCACTGCTAATGACTTTAATGAAAAAAATAGCTCCTCTACATAAGCTAGTGGTGTTATTTCACGAAAAGCCATACAACGATATCAATGGCTCGGGCAAGCATTGTAACTGGTCGCTATGCACCAATACAGGTGTTAATCTATTAGCTCCAGGAAAAACGCCAAAGACAAATATACAGTTTTTAGTCTTTTTTGTAAGCACCATAAAGGCTGCACACGACTATGGATTATATATGATGGCATCAATAGCAAGCCATTCAAATGCTCTTCGGTTAGGCTCAAATGAAGCACCTCCATCAGTAATGTCGGTATTTACGGGTACTACACTAAATGAGGTGTTAGACTCTATTGAACAGCGTGTTAGCGATAAAAAAATGACACCTGATGAGAAGAGTGACCTTAAGCTAGATATTGGAAAGATACCAGAGATACTATTAGATAATACTGATAGAAACAGAACCAGCCCTTTTGCATTTACTGGAAATAGGTTTGAGTTTAGGGCTACAGGATCATCTTCAAACTGCGCTATACCACTAATTGTAATAAATACAGCAGTAGCCGAGGAGCTGCAACAGTTTAAAAAAGAGGCAGACAGTTTAATCAACACAGGGGTAAAGAAAGATGAGGCTGTACTTCAGGTGATACGTAAATATATACACCAATCAAAAAATATACGTTTTGAGGGGAACAATTACAGTGAAGAGTGGCACGATAAGGCTCTAAAAGAGCGAGGTTTAGAGGTATTTAAAAATGTACCTGCGGCTATAAAAAGCTACCTTCGTCCAGAGTTTATAGAGCTGTTTGAACGCCACAATATCATGACAGAGGTTGAGCTAAAGGCTCGGTATGAGGTAAAGAGCGAAAACTACATCAAAAAGATAGAGATAGAGTCGAGGGTGATAGGCGACTTAGCAGCAAATCACGTTATACCTACGGTTATAACATATCAAAACATACTAATTAAGAATGTTTTGGGGTTAAAAGAGATATTCCCTGACACCTATCACGACATGGGTGCTGAAGAGATAAAAACCATTAGAATCATATCTAATCATGTAAAAGCGATTAGAGAAAATAGCAGGAAAATGGCAGAGATGCGAGAGATACTATCATCTCAAAATAACATAGAAAACGAAGCTGAGGGGTACTCAAACAATATTATTCCATATATGAATGATATAAGAGAGAACATCGATGCACTTGAATTAATAGTTGATGATAAATTATGGCCTCTGCCTAAATACAGAGAGCTACTAACGATACATTAATAGTAAGTAAAACTTTAAAAACAGATTGATTTGACACTTTTAGAGAACATTAATAGTCCGAAGGATTTAAAAGCCTTAGCACCAACGCAGCTACCTCAGCTATGCGAAGAAATCAGAGCTTTTATTATAAAGAACTTAGCTGACAACCCTGGACACCTTGGGTCAAACCTTGGTGTAGTGGAGCTTACAGTAGCACTTCACTATGTGTATGATGCTCCAACTGATAACTTAGTATGGGACGTAGGTCACCAAGCCTACACCCACAAGATACTAAGTGGTAGACGTGATTTGTTTCATACAAACCGTACGTTGGGGGGTATAAGTGGATTTCCTCGCCGCAACGAAAGCGAGTACGACTGCTTTAGTGGCGGTCACTCTTCAGTATCAATATCAGCAGCCTTAGGAATGGACGCAGCAGCGAAAATACTAAAGTCTCAGTCGCATAGTGTAGCAATTATAGGTGATGGAGCAATGAGTGGCGGACTTGCTTTTGAGGGTTTGAATAATGCAGGGGCGATATCAAGAGATATATTAGTGGTGTTAAATGACAATGATATGTCGATAGACCCAAATGTAGGTGCACTTAATCAATATTTGATTAAGATGACGATATCATCAAAATACAACAAACTAAAGAGCAAGGTAGGGTTGTTTTTAAATAGGCTACCTAAAACAAAAAAGTTTGTAGCAAAGACTTTAAGCCTACTAAAACTATCTATGTTAAAACATGGCAATCTATTTGAAGCTCTAAACTTTAGATACTTTGGTGTTACCGATGGTCACAATGTGCAAGAGCTGGTATCTATATTAATAAGGCTAAAGAAGTTAAAAGAGCCTAAACTGCTTCATATATTAACAAAAAAGGGTAAGGGTTATGCACCAGCAGAGGCATCACAAACTATGTGGCATGCTCCTGGGTGTTTTGATGTAGAGACAGGCGAGCGTCCAAATAACAAGAGTGAGTATACAAAATTTCAAGATGTATTTGGATATACACTGCTCGATTTAGCAAATGCAAACCCACGAATAATAGGTGTAACACCAGCTATGCCATCGGGCTCATCGATGTGCATAATGCAGAAAGAGCTGCCTAAAAGAGCTTTTGATGTTGGTATAGCAGAGGGACACGCAGTAACGTTTTCGGGTGGTGCAGCAACAGCAGGTCTACTTCCTTTTTGTAACATATATTCATCCTTTTTGCAGCGTGCATACGACAATATAATACATGATATTGCGCTTCAAGATGTAGATGTAGTGTTATGTTTAGATAGAAGCGGACTAGTTGGAGAGGATGGTTCATCGCACCATGGTGCTTTTGATATAGCCTACCTTAGCGCTATACCAAATATAACAATATCTGCTCCACGCAATGAGCGTGAACTACGCAATATTATGTATACAGCATCGCTTGGAGGGCTTGGAACATTTGCTATTCGCTATCCACGAGGTAACGGAAGCTTAAAAGATTGGCGTTGTGAATTTGAAACTATACCAATAGGTAAAAGTGAGAGGTTGAAAGAGGGCTCAACTATTGCTGTTTTAACACTAGGAGCCACCGCAGTAGATGCTTCAAAAGCTATTATAGAGCTAGAGTCTGAAAAAGGTATAACAATAGAGCATATAGATTTACGCTTTGCGAAACCCCTAGATAAAACTATGCTTGATGATATAGCAGCACGATTTAGCAATGTTATTACTGTTGAAGATGGCACAAAAGATTATGGTGTAGGCTCACAAATTGCAGCATACTTTAACGCTCAAGGATATAACAGCAAAGTTACTAAGCTTGGTATACCTGACAAGTTTATCCATCATGGTAGTATCGAAGAGCTTAAAGGTATATGTGGTTATAATAAAGACGGTATCAAATCGACTATTGTTGAGCTTCTTAAATAATTAGCAAATATAAGTAGCCTCTATTATGAGCATAAAATTGAGCTTATGCTAGAGGCTAATATAATTTTATAACAGACCAAAAATAGAAGATATAATGTTAACAAGTATTGCCTACATATTTCTACTAGGGCTTACATTAGGCTCAATTTTTAGAAAGCTAAAATTCCCTTCACTATTTGGAATGATTTTAACGGGTGTGATACTCGGACCATACGTTCTAAATATGCTATCACCATCACTTTTAGCTATAAGTGTTGACCTACGACAAATGGCACTAGTCGTCATTTTAATGAGGGCAGGGCTTGGGTTAGATGTCAAAGCTCTTAAGAAGGTTGGGCGACCTGCGCTACTTATGTGCTTTGTGCCTGCCTGCTTTGAGATAGTAGGTGTTATAATTGTTGCACCACTGCTGCTTGATGTTAGTTACCTTGAAGCGGCTATTATAGGAACAGTGCTTGCGGCAGTCTCGCCAGCTATAATTGTCCCTAAGATGTTGCTTCTTATCGATAAAAAGATAGGTACAAACAAAAGTATTCCGCAGATGATTATGGCTGGAGGTTCGGTTGACGATGTTTTTGTGATTGTGCTATTTACTGTATTTACATCGCTAGCACAAGGAGGAGAGGTTTCAGCAGCGAGCATGATGCAGATACCTATATCTATCATAACAGGTTTAATATTAGGTATTAGTGTAGGGGTGGCTTTAACAGCACTATTCAAACGTATTCATACAAGAGACTCTATAAAACTTTTGGTAATGCTAAGTACTGCTTTTTTGTTTTTAACATTAGAGCACTCTCTTAAAGATAAATTAGCCATATCAGGACTACTAGCAATTATGGCTATGGGAGCTACTATGTTGCAGCTTTACCCAGTTCTTGCAAAGCGTATATCTCCTAAATTCTCGAAACTGTGGGTTGCTGCTGAAATAATCCTTTTTGTTTTAGTAGGTGCAACAGTCGATATAGAGTATGCAGCATCGGCAGGATTCGCCACTGTAATTGTAATTCTATTAGCACTAGTATTTAGAATGTTTGGCGTATTTGTGTCCATGACAAAAACCTCACTTTCGTGGAGAGAGAGATTGTTTTGTATGATAGCCTACATACCTAAAGCTACTGTTCAAGCTGCAATAGGCTCGCTACCGCTTACTATGGGGCTACCGTGTGGAAAAATAGCATTGACAGTTGCCGTGGTATCAATTATTATATCTGCGCCACTTGGAGCTTTTGGAATAGATGCTACCTACAAAAAACTACTAACTAAAGAGTAGAAAACTTACTATATAGGCTGATTCGCAAAACCTTGGTTTTGTGAATCAGCCAGCTCCCGAAGGG
>CAMQVM010000088.1 GCA_947038135.1 uncultured Rikenellaceae bacterium | reverse complement strand
GGAATCGGCTAGGCCTAATGTTGGTTATTGGAATAGCACCACTAGTAATATGAGTTTGAGTGTGTCAACTACAGGAGTAAATAATAAAGTTTACTTTCATCCTTTTCGCACCTCTCCTGGTGAGGCTGATATCTTAGGAGTTTTAAAGGTTAAAGGTATGACTACGTGGGGGGCATCATTCTCTTTTGAGTTACCTCTTACTATAATAACTAGTTGTGAACTACCTAGTAAGGCAGATAATTATAGTATTCAGATAAATAAATTCAGAGTTGCAGATCGTAGTTGTGGATCAAAGATGCCAACTGGAGATGTAAATTATCAGTACGAGCTATCACAGAATTTCACTATGCAAGCATCTCATCCTGATCATATAGAAGGTTCAAGAGGGGGTGATATTTACACATGGCTACCTCAGCACGAACCCATAGCAGCAATAGCTGGTGAGTACTATGCATGGAAGAGTACAACTGGCATGGATAATGCACATACAGCATGTGAGAATCTTAAATTGGGTATAGGTAGTTGGCGTTTACCAACGGGCCATATCACAGATAAATCAGCAGAGAGTGTTCAGATGTACCCACAATTTCGTTATAGCAAATATAGGGTGTTTTTGTTATCAACAGTTTCAACTTCGGCTACCGACAAAGAACCTGCAAAGTACTCTGGTGTATTTCTTCCAATAGCTGGTTTTTCGGGGTGGATTGCTCCCGAGCATGGAATGTTTTGGACAGCTACTAACGAGTCTGGCTCTTATGCATACCGCTTATACTGGACCTTTAGTAGTAGTACTTTGCATCAATATGTACACTCTACTGGTTTCACTGCACGCTGCGTAGCTGATATATAGATTATCTTTAATAATAAAAATCAGGCAGTAGATACTATCATTGCAAGAAAAGACGTTTTATATAATATCATTTTACCTATACATTAAAATAGAAATATTATGAAAAAGATTATCACACTTATGCTTCTTGCAACAGTAGTAGCATCTTGTAGTTCAACTACAAACATGACAAAAACAGATAGGAAGCAGCAAAAAGAGATGAAAGCTCAAAACATCGAGGCATTAATCAAAGATAGCACTTTTATGATTGGTATAACACAAGGAGGAGAGAGTGCTCATAATATGACGCTTGGTCTTCCACGTCTTACCATATCTTCTGATTACTATTTGAAGGTCAATAAAGATAAGCTTGAGGTGTATCTACCATTCTCGGGGCGACGTACTACTGCCACGCTTAGCGGTGGTGGGATAGAGGTCGATACTAACGACTTTGTAATATCGTCTAAAGGGGCACGAAATGCAGATGGCTGGGATATTGACATCACTACTAACGACTCTAATGGTGATACTCCCGAAAACTTTACCTTCTATATCAAGGTGTCAAAAGGCGGTTCGGTATCTATGGGTGCTCGCTCTGATTCACGTGAGGCGGTGAGCTACCTAGGTGAGCTGCAAAAACTACCAAAATAGATAAGTAGATTCTGAAAACAACAGAAAAAAAGGCTATTAAAAAATAAAATAAATGCAAATTGGTGATTTTAATTTGCATTTGTAACTTTTAATGCATATATTTGCAGAATATAATAAAAACACTATGTTAATATTTACTCATCATACACTACATCATTTTCATCATCTTTATAGTTGATGTGGTATGTCGTGTGTTAGTTATTGTGAATTTTAACGTTTACTAATAATAAAAGGCTTACCTATTACAGGGTAAGCCTTTTTTAATTTAAGCCATAATGATAAGAATAGCACTACAAGCAAAAGGACGTCTTAATGAAGATAGCCTTAAACTAATGAAAGAGGCAGGAATCAATTTTGATGATGCTAAACGTAAGTTACTATCTAAGAGTAACGACTTCCCTATTGAGGTCTTATATCTTCGTGATGATGATATTCCGCAGGCTGTTGCAGCAGGTGTCGCAGATATCGGTTTTGTTGGTATCAACGAAATAGAAGAGAAGGGTGCAGATGTGAAAGTTATTCATAAGCTAGGATGGGGTAAATGTAGAATCTCGCTAGCAATACCTAAAACTGAAGAGTATAGCGGTATTGAGTATTTCAATGGAAAGCGCATAGCTACCTCTTACCCTAAGATACTAAAGAAATTTTGTGATGAAAATAACATCGTTGCAGAGGTTGAAGAGATTGCAGGAAGCGTAGAGATAGCTCCAGCAGTGGGTATGGCAGATGCTATATTTGATATAGTTAGCAGTGGTAGCACACTGGTATCTAACGGACTAAAGGAGGTTTATACTGTTATGAACTCTGAGGCGGCAGTTATAGCAAACCCTAATCTTACCGATGAAAAACAGGCATTGCTTGATCAACTTTTGTTTCGCTTTGAGTCGGTGGAGCGTAGCAAGGGGCAGAAATATATTCTTTTAAATATTCCTAATGACAATATCAACGATGCATTGAGTATATTGCCTAGCATGAAGAGCCCTACACTTCTACCTCTTGCGCAACCAGGGTGGAGCTCAATCCATGCAGTGGTAAGTCAAAAGTTGATATGGGACAAGATCGAGCAGCTTAAAAAGATTGGCGCTGAAGATATATTAGTACTCTCATTAGAGATGATGGTGCTATGATCAAAATAGTTGACAAACCATCTAGTGAGGAGCTACAACAGCTTCTTAATAGACCATTCTCTAGCGACACTGCAGTGTTTGATATTGTAAAAGATATTATAGATAGGGTGAAAGCCAAAGGCGATATTGCTGTTCGTGAGATAACAAAAAATACAGACAGTATAGACCTTGCAACCTTTAAAGTTACAGATAGCGAAATTGAAGAGGCTAAATTACAGATATCAAGTGAGCTAAAAGCTGCTATTGATGTTGCAAAAGCTAATATCGAACGTTTTCATGCAGCACAAAAGTTTGATGATATAACTGTTGAAACTAGCAAGGGGGTTACCTGCTGCCAAAAGAGCAAGCCGATATCACGTGTTGGGTTATATATTCCTGGGGGAACTGCACCGCTGTTTTCTACGGTGTTAATGTTAGCTTTACCAGCTAATATTGCAGGGTGTAAAGAGGTTATAATATGTACGCCACCATCAAAAAGCGGTAAGGTTGCACCCGAAATACTATATTGTGCAGATATATGTGGTGTTAAAAATATCTATAAAATTGGCGGAGCAACAGCTATTGCAGCCATGGCTTATGGCACTGAAAGCATTAAGCCTGTATACAAAATATTTGGACCAGGCAACAGATATGTAACAGCAGCAAAGCAGTTAGTTATGGCGCATACTGCATCTATCGATATTCCTGCTGGACCATCAGAGGTGATGGTTGTGTGTGATGATAGTGCGTCGCCTCGCTATGTTGCTGCCGACCTACTGTCGCAAGCAGAGCATGGTTCAGACTCGCAGTCAATAGCAGTTGTAACATCTACTGCATTAGCAGTGGCTATAAATGCAGAGGTAAAACAGATGCTTGCAGTGCTTCCACGTGCTGAGTATATGCGTCAATCTTTGGCAAACAGCTCAATTGTAGTTGTTGATAGCATTGAAGATATTATAGATGTAATAAATGATTATGCACCTGAGCACCTTATTATAGCGATGGATAACGGCGACGCAGTAGCCGACATGGTAGAGAATGCAGGGAGCGTATTTATAGGACACTACACGCCTGAGAGCGCTGGTGACTACTGCTCAGGCACTAACCACACTCTACCTACTGGAGGGTGGGGTAAGTCGATGAGTGGGGTAAACCTTGATAGCTTCTGTAAAAAGATAACATATCAAAAAATAACAAAAGAGGGGATATTAAACCTAGCCCCTACAATTATAGCAATGGCAGAGGGTGAGGGCTTAGAGGCACACTCTTTAGCGGCAAAAGTACGAACTGAATAGTTTAAAGTTATGAATGTAAAAGATTTAATGCGCCCTTGCATCTTAAACTTAGCACCATACTCTACTGCTCGTGATGAGTATAAAGGTGGTGATATAGATATCTTTTTAGATGCAAATGAGTCGCCATACGGAGATGGAGGAGTAAACAGATATCCCGACCCTCACCACTTACTTATACGTGAAAAGCTTAGTAAGATTAAAAAAGTAGCTGCCAACTCTATATTTATTGGCAATGGTAGTGATGAGGCTATTGATATAATTTTCAGGGTGTTTTGTACCCCCTCTAAAGATAATATTGTCACTATATCTCCTAGCTATGGTATGTATAAGGTATCTGGGGCAACAAATGATATTGAGGTGCGTGAGGTGCAGCTCGAAGAAGATTTTTCGCTTGTGGCTGATAATCTTTTGGCTGCTACTGATAGCAATACTAAGGTTATATTTTTATGCTCACCAAATAACCCATCAGGCAATCTGCTATGCAAAGATGAAATATGCAAAATATTATCTACCTTTAAGGGTATGGTGGTTGTAGATGAGGCGTATGTTGATTTCTGTGAGAATTATACTAGCTTCTCGAAAGATTTGGTGAAGTATGAAAATCTTATAGTGCTTCAAACTCTCTCTAAGGCGTGGGGTCTTGCAGGTGTTCGGCTTGGAATGGCGTTTGCCTCGCCTTTTGTGGTGTCGGTAATGAATAAGGTGAAGTATCCGTATAATGTAAACCTGCTGACCCAAGAGAGGGTAGCTAGAGAGCTTGATAGAGAGGCAGATATTAAGATCTACTGCAAAGAGACTATTTTTCTGCGCTTAGATCTTAGTAAAGCATTAAAACCATTACATTTTGTGGAGAAGATATATCCTAGCGACTCTAACTTTATACTCGTAAAGATGAAAGATGCTGATGCAGTATATAACTACCTTGTTAATAATGGGGTTATAGTTCGCAACCGTACTAATGTTGCTGGGTGTAGTGGCTGCCTGCGTATCTCTATTGGCAGTTCAATTCAAAACAGAGAGGTTATTTCACTACTTGAGAGTTACATTTAATATTTTATAGCATGAAAAAAATACTATTTATAGATAGAGATGGCACGATCATAACCGAGCCACCAATCGATTTTCAAATTGACTCACTTGAAAAGCTTGAGTTTGTACCTAAAGCGATAACTGGCTTAGCACAGATAGCAAAGCTTGACTATCTGCTAACCATGGTGTCAAACCAAGATGGCTTAGGCACTGATAGTTTTCCAACAGCTACCTTTGATGGGGCGCACAATAAGATGCTTGCTACTTTAAAGGGAGAGGGTATCATATTTGATGCTCAGCATATTGACCACTCTTTTGAGGAGGAAAACTCACCTAACAGAAAGCCACGTATAGGTATGCTTACAGCGTATCTTAATGGTGATTATGATATTGCAGGGTCGTATGTTATTGGCGATAGGCTCACCGATGTAGTGCTAGCCAATAACCTTAAATGTAAGGCTATCTTCTTTCAAGAGAAGCAGGTTGGTGAGGCGATGTTAGCAAACAGCGGACTGAATAGTGATAACATATCATTGATATCAAACAACTGGCACGATATATACGCACTGCTTCGAGCAGATGAGCGAAAGGTTACTATTTCACGCAAAACCCGTGAGACAGATATAACAGTTACCCTTGACCTTGATAAGAGCTCTAACCCTTCGATATCAACAGGTATAGGTTTTTTCGACCATATGCTTGAGCAGATATCTTATCATGGGCTTGTAGATTTACAGCTATCATGTAGTGGTGACCTAGAGGTAGATACACACCATACAGTTGAAGATTGTGCTATTGTGTTAGGTGAGGCTTTCAAAAAGGCACTTGGCGATAAACGAGGCATTAACCGTTATGGGTTTGCTTTACCAATGGATGAGTGTAGCGCACAGGTGCTTATCGACTTTGGGGGGCGCATAGATTTAGTGTGGAACGTAGAGTTTACTACCGATATGCTTGGCGAGCTACCTACCGAGATGATAAAGCACTTCTTTAAGAGCTTTGCAGCAGCGGCAGAATGCAACCTTCATGTAACGTGCAGTGGCGAGAATAACCACCATAAGTCTGAGGCTATATTCAAGGCATTTGCTAGAGCTGTAAAGGCGGCAAAAACACGAGATATATTTAATAGTGAACTACCTAGCAGTAAGGGGATATTATGATAGCAATTATAGATTATGCAACAGGCAATTTAAAATCGGTAGAGAATCTTTTTCAGCGACTAGGTGCAGAGTATATAGTAACTGCCGACCCATCTGTTATTAGATCTGCATCACACGTCCTACTTCCTGGTGTTGGTGCGGCAGGTGCAGCGATGCAAAACCTTATTGAGCGTGGTCTTCCTGAGGTTATTCGCTCGCTTACAGTGCCAACCATGGGTATATGTTTGGGAATGCAACTTTTATGTAAACACAGCGATGAAGATGATACAGAATGCCTCTCTATATTTGACACTACTGTACGTAAGATGACACCATCACCATCAATAAAAATACCTCACGTGGGCTGGAATCAGCTTGAAGATGTTAAAACAGCTCTTTATACGGGTGTGAATGATAGTAGTTATGTCTATTTTGTTCACTCTTATGCGGCAGATATATCGGTTGATACAATTGCTACTACAAATCATCATGCAGCATTTAGCGCTTCATTGAATAAAGATAACTTTTATGGTTGTCAGTTCCACCCCGAAAAGAGTGGTGAGTTGGGACAGCTTATCATTGCTAACTTTTTGAATTTGTAGCTATTAGTTTTATATAGGGAGATTCGCATAATACAATAATTCACCATTAATAGGCTATAAAA
>CAMQVM010000087.1 GCA_947038135.1 uncultured Rikenellaceae bacterium | reverse complement strand
ATATGGCAGTCAACATCATTCAGATACTTTGACACCTAGTGCGAGGTTCAGGGTTATCAGAAAAAAATATGGTTATAAAATGTATGTAATTAAAAAATAAATAATATGTTTGGATACAAAAGTTTTTTACGCATTGGAGCATTAAGTGATTCGAGTATATCGGGGCTTTATAAAGAGAGTTATGAGTTGGAAAGTTGCTCATACAGTTTCTCTCAGGGTATTGATGGAAATGGTAAGCCACAGACGGATGTTCTTGGTGGAGCAATACAAGTTACTTATGGTGGACTACCTCAAAATGATATGATAGAGTGGATGCTTGGTTCACGTAAGTTTCATGAAGGTGCTATCGTAGTTTGTAATGATGCCGACGAACCTCTTGAAAAGGTGTTGTTTGAGCAAGCTACTTGTGTCAGCATGAATATTATGTTTTCACAGCACGGAGCATCATACATAAGCACGAAGTTTACACTTCAGGCACGCAAAATTCAGGTTGGTGTTACACCTCTTGAGAATCGTTGGACAATTGAAAAATAAATGATATGGGATTATTTAATTTACCGCATATAGATAGTGATTTAACAGCATGGTTTGTACTTGATGGTAAGGAGTACGAGATGAATCAGTTTAATATTAGTTTTGAGCAAGCAGTAGACCATAAAGGACAACCACAAGATGAAACTCGTGGTGGTCGTATGCTTGTTGGTTTAAGTCAAACTTTGCCAGATAGTTTATACAAATGGGCAATGACATCTACATCGAAAGATGGTAAGATTGAGTTTCGTTCAAAGAGTGCTAGTGCACCATTTAAAGTAGAGTTTAAGAATGCGTATTGCGTAGATTTCAGTCGTGTTATATCATCAAATGGAGGAATTAGTACATCATTAAGCATCTCTCCAGATGAATTGCTTGTTAATGGGATTAGTTTTGATAATCATTGGGTTTAATTATGGATAAAAGATATTCATCAATAAGCATAAACGAGTTTGAGGTAAAGATAAAACAAGGCGAGATGTATGTTGGGATTGTCGAAGGAGTTGGATATGTATATTGGATGTCAGATGATATTTACTTTGTCAATGTGAATGAAAACAACAATAAACTGATTCAAACTTGGATAGCACCAAAGTATCAACAAGTAGTATCTCCTTTTTTTATAAAAGGAAGAAGAATATATACTAAAAAGCAATATACACTATATGTAATGTCAAGAGATCAGTTGAGTAAATTTAATCTCAATTTGTATAATGCATATTACGGTTGGCGTGATATTATTGAAGGTAATTCAATTAAAAGAGATGCTACCAATGTAGTATCATTGGTTGTTTTATCTGATATTCCACTGAAAAAAGGAGGTAAATCAGCATCACAACATGCAGTGAAAGTATTTGATGGCACAACAAGTATAGCGAAGGATTTAGATATAGGAATATTCGGAAAAAAGCTAGATAAGTATCTCTCTATTGGAAAAACTGCCGTGAAAATTGTATCTAACATATCAGATGGGGAGTACTTCGCAGCTGGAGGAGAGATTATAGAGACTGTCATTGGATGTAGTGTAGGTTTGTATGTTGAGATTGGTATGTCAATATATAAGTTAGATTGTATGCAAGAACAATTAGCTCGTAATCATGCAAAACAATATAAATATTATGAACGGTTATACGTAAATGCGCGTGATCATTCTAGTGCGCAAAAACGTTATTCTGATAAAATGAGATATCATTTGAAAATGTTTAAGAAATGTATGGATAATTTAAATATAAAATATTAATTATGAATAAAATATTTGTTAGTTTGTCAATAGTAGTCTGTTTGTTTTGTATTAGCTGTAATGATACTATAAAGCAAGTAGAGATTCAATTTGGTGTAATTGAAGATATTAATTATAAAAATAATTACCTAGATGGTAAGTTACAAAGTGTAGATGTTGAATGGATTACGAGTGAGTATAATCGGGGTAATGTTGTTAACAAAGATATAAAAAATGTTAACAACAAATATCACTATTCTAGTAGTGAAGAGTATAAAATTAGTTCTAATGAATTAGGTGATGATAAGCATTATATTGAATACCATTCACCTTTAAGTCTTGAGCAATATACCTTAACTAGCAATGGCGACACCATAGATTATTATAATAGAGAATATATTGAGTATATCGGTGAAAAAAGATTGTCATCTTTGAGGAAAAAATCAACTTTAAACAGTGTTGCATTTGATCTATTTGTCAATGATAATTATAAAGAGTATTATACACATAATGATATGGGGCAAGTGTCAAAAAAGAGGCATTATAATTATGATGATAAAAGTTGGACTTCTACATATTTCTTTTACGATATACCATATTCTGAAGTGTGTAAAAGCGACTTAGATTCACCACGTACAATTATTAACTATATAACAAATATACATGGTGATACCACTGTAATAACAAAATATGAAAATGGTGAAATGTTTTCAATCAACAAAGAGTATATAGACAATAATAAAAAAGTATGCTCTTATTATGATGGTATAGGTGATTTTTTGTTTGAAGAGGTTAGCTATACAAAAAATGATACCACGTATATGGTTCTAAATACGCCTATGTTTGAACAAAACAATAAATTTAATGTTGATAGCACCTACATTATCAATGAAAATATTGTAAGAGAGGTGCAGATAAGCGAGGGTGATAAAACCACGATTACTAATGAGTACGATTCAAAAGGAAACATTCTTAAAAAAAGAAGCGTAATAGAATTTAGTGATGTTTAATGTTTTTTAATTTCATTACACTCAAGGGTGATTCAGCAATCTATTTAGGGCTAATTACTGTTAGTTTAATTTATATATTATTGTGGTTTAAAGGTAAAGTACAATATATGAAATGTATAGTACCATTATTTAATTAATATTATGCAAACAAATTTTTACTTACATAAAGAGCAGGCTTCTGAGAAGTCAAAAATAGGGTATCGAGCTAAATATTCAGTTCGTCAAGTGAGCTATGAGCTACGTCGGGCAGTTAATCATAAGGGTGAAATTGCATCAGATATTCAAGAGGGTGTTATACGTATTGTGATTGATGGCTTTGCCGATAAAGTGCTTCTTCGTTGGATCTTTGATAGAGTAATTTCACAAACAGGAAAGATAAGCACAATCGACGAGCAGCATATGACTATCTCTCAGCTATATTTTGCAGAGGCAAAGATTATTGATTATCGCATGAATTACGACTCTCGGGGCAATGATAGTGTGTCGACGATAATCAATATTGAGGCCAAAGAGATAATTACAGATAAAGATTTACAGTATATAAAACGATAGCATTATGGGTTTTTGGAATAGGTTGTTTTCTGGGCAAAAGAGCTTCTTTGAGGGAAGTAGTCCCAATATGGTTTGCGAGCTAACCCTATGTGGTGAGCAGTATATACTAAATGAGTTTGATATCAAGCTAGAGCGTGGCAATGAGTATTTTTCTGCTTATGCGGTATTCTCTGAAGATATCAGTTCGAGGGTTGAGATTTGGATTACAAATAGTACACGCAAAGAGTCGGGGGTGGTTAAGTTCTACAAAAATATAGACTCTATGACTGAGGGCTCTCTTTTCGAGATACTTTTTTATGATGCTAGCTGCATTAGTTTCAAGTCACACACATCAAGCAGAGAACCAATAAAAACAGTGGTTATGACTCTTCCACGGCTGAAAATTGCTGGAGAGGAGTTTTAAAATATAAGTTATGCAAAATTACACACTAAAAGAGATGTTGGGGTCGCTACGGTTAGGTCTCTGGTCGGGGGGCTACATTGATGGGGTTGGTTATTTGAGTGGTGTGTCTCACAGTCAGCCAAGCTCTAGTGGGTGCGGAGTGTTGGGCATCTCACTATGGTACGATATGATGCTTGAGCCATCGTGGAATGATAGCGAGGTTAATATCTCGGTTTACGATATCTATGCAGGTGGGTTTATGCTTTATACAATGAGTTTTGTTTCGGGCATTGATATAGGCGCATTCAAAAGAAAGCTAATAGAGATAGTTGAGGGACAGCGTAAAAAAATGAGCTGGTCTCACACAATATATAAACGTAACATGTATGCCATTGAGAGTCGTTATAGTGCAAGTCACAGCAGTCTTCGAACAGGAAAGGTAGGTGGCACACGTGGCAGTAAATTTTTTGGACGATGAGCGGAAAATATTATAAATTACCACTAAATTTCAATCATTTTTTTGAGACTGGTTCTTTTGAAAAGTGTTCAGAGCTTGTCTCTATTGATCAGCATATTGAGTTATTGCTCACCACTTGTCCTGGCGAGCATAGGTTTGATGTAAATTTTGGGTGTGAAATATGGTTGTTAGATTTTGATCACAATAGTACAACCAACAAGTGGAAGAAGCTCTTTCACGACTATGTGATGGAGTCTATTGTCACCTACGAAAAGCGCATATCTCGTGTGGTGGTAAATATCAATATTACAGAGGTGGTAAGGAGTGAGCTATCTGATCGCACAACAATTCGTAGGCGAGTTGAAATTACGGTTGAGGCAGTACTAAACTCCACAAAACAAAATTGTTACTTTGGATATAACATATTTTTAGGACCAATAACTAATCAATAAAACTAGTATGGATCAATATACAAAAGATAATATAAAAGCGAGGCTATATAGGCAGGTTGCTAGAGAGTGGGGGATACGTAATTATGATAATTTAGATCCCACTGTTAAGCTGTTGTTAGAGGCAATGTCATCAGAGATCTTCACACTTTCAACAGAGGTTGTAAGTGTTGGCGAAAGGCTGTTAGATAGGTTGTCAGCAATTATGTTGCCGCACAATTCAATCTCTCCACAGCCATCACATGCAGTGTTGTCGGTGCAGCCCTATCAAGATAGTGCAACTATGCTTTTAAGTGATGTTATATTTTATAAGAATAGTAAGTTGTCGCAAGCACATAGTATAAAACAGTTAGAGTTTTCGCCTATTGAGGAGGTTACGGTGTTAAACCTACAACTGAAATATATTGTGCGAGCAGATGAAATTTCGGGTATCTTGCCATCGCTAGGAACATACAGTTTTTCACCCTCAAAAGGTGCTGCTCCATTGTTGAATAACAAAATTTTGCTTGGTGTAAAGGGCGATATAAATCTTTTGTCTCAGCAAAATTTAAGGTTGTATATTGATGTTCCTTTTGCAAATGAAAAGAGTCGTTTGCTTCACTCGTTGCGTCACACTAAGTGTCGTATTTCGGGCGAAGAAGTTTCGCTTACTCACTCGTTAAACACTTTTGATAGTGGTGCTGATATATCCTCTCACTACAACACAATCAATCAGATTAGGGCACATATAGCGAATAAATATTCAGATCATTTTGTTGTGTTGAACACCAAAGGTAGGTCATTTTCAAAGGGTTATGCCGCCAGTGAGTATTTGAGTAACTATGATTTAGATCCATCTCAACCTATTGATAACGATATTATTTGGATAGAGTTAGAGTTTCCAGTGTTGTTCGCAAAATCGTATATTGCACAGATGGAGGTGTATGTCAATAGTGTTATTATAGCAAATTTACGTTTAGCAAAGACTAATGCGGTAATTGATAATATCTCATCTGTTGTGGCTTTGCCTCAGAGTCTTAATGAGCATTTTGTGGCAGTCGATAAAGTCATAGATAATAACGGTGCAGAGCTAGAACGCTCAGAGATTAAAACGGACGAGAAGAGTGGTACATATTCTGTCCGTCGAGGTGGTGTAGAGAAGTTTAATAGCCAAGATGCAAAATCATTTCTTGATAGGTTAATATCTATACTTTATGATGAGGGCGTATCTTTAGCATCAATAGATAACGAATTAATGGATGCATCTATCAAAAAGTTGCAGGAGTATATCGACTCATTACGTCGTGCATCCATCTCTTTTTCGGCAGATTCTGAGTCAACATCTTATGTTATTTTAGATAATATCAATGCTGAAAGCACATCTGTTGGAGTAGAATATTTTCTAACTAATGGAATGTTATCTAATGGTATCTCTCTGACAGATACATGCGATGATTGTAGCAATATCGATATTGATTCAGAGCAGTTAATATTTGTATCTTCTACACGAGGAGGGGCTGCGGCTCCATCTGTTGACCGCAAACGAGATTTATATCGCTATACATTACTCTCAAAAGAGCGTATATTTACTAAAGAAGATATCTATAACTTTTGTAGTGCGTATTATGGCGAGTCTATTTTATCGGTCGATATAACACTAGGCTATACTATTGGAGATAACCCTAATGCAGGTTTTGAAAGGTGTCTAAATGTAGATGTAACCACTAATGCACTCGATGAAAACGAGAAGTGTGTGTTAAAAACAGATTTGTATAATGATTTAAAATGTCTTTCACCAGAGACATTTGTATATAATGTAACTTTAAAATAAGAATATAATTATGGGATTAAATTTAGATTCAGCAACAGTTGAGGTTAATATTAATGGAAAACCTTGTGATATTGAAAGAGTCACTCTTAACCAATACATGACCACCCATCATCAATTTGAAATATTAGTAAATTATAGAGGTGACAAAGAGAGTGTTTGGAGCGTTTCGCCCGATACTATAATCGATCAGCTCGGCACACCTGTCTCTATTGTTTTTAGCATGCCCGAGAGTGGTGCAACTAATGAATTTACTGGTGTTGTTACAGATATAAAAATCGGAGGTTCTAATGGCGATCAAGGTCATGTTACCATTCGAGGCGGTTCAACTACACTTCTTTTA
>CAMQVM010000086.1 GCA_947038135.1 uncultured Rikenellaceae bacterium | reverse complement strand
TAGGTGATGTTTTAGAACCAGGAAATGTAACCAAACGCATTAAAGTTATCTATGACAATGGTTTAATAACACCTGAAATTCTTAATGCTAAGGCTTCAACTTTTATTCCAGAGGGAGGTAGTACAGCTAACCGTGGCTACTGGGGTTTCGAAGGATTTCATTTAGCCAAGCGAGGTTGGAGTGGTCATAATAGCGGTGTTGTTGAGTCGAGCGCAGTCAAAGGAATTGATCCCTTCACCGATGCTACTGTCGCTACATCTATCAGTGCAGGAACAGCAGGCGAGAAAGTAGGTGATGGTAAGGCAACTTGGCAGAAGCTAGCTACTGTTACAGGTTTTACGAGTAAAGTATTTAATTCAGGAAAGAATTACACCTCTCAAATGAATGCAACCACAACAGGCGCGTATGAAGCAGCAAAGTATTGTTTAAATACAGGAGTTCAGTACTACTTGCCAAGTGTAAGTGAGTTGAAATGGCTTCAGCAACATGGCAATGCTTGTTTGGGGGAGTCGTATAAGTTTTCAAGTGGCGATTACTGGAGCTCTACTGAGAGTAACACTTCAAATAGTTACTCTGTAAACAACAGCACAGCTAATGCTGCAAGTGCAAAAAATACAAGTTTGGCAGTTCGTTGTGTTTACGAACATTTTGAGGTTATGCCAGCAAAGCGTGTTGAGGGTTTTTATGCTGGTATGAATAATACTGATCGTACTAATGGTACAGTTGTAGCAGGTTTTGATGTACATACTCTGTTAGGTGTTGTGCCAAGTACACACACTATTACAAATGTTACAAGTAGTTTTAATAAAGACTGGGATGCAGTAATCACAACCAGTGCTACAGCACCAGCAACAAAACCAGCAGTAGCTAATTGGAACAAAGCTAGCAATGGAATAAAATTAACAACTAGTAAAGTTCACTTTTATCCTTTCCGTACTGCTCCAGGCGATGCCGATATCATAGGTAGTTTATATGTAATAGGTACAACAAATGGCAATCCATTTTCTTACGAATTACCATTAACGATAATAACAAGTTGTAAACTGCCAACAGAAGTAGATAATTACAGTGTTGCAATAGGCACTTTCAGGGTAGCAGATCGTAATGTGGGTGCTAAGCTACCTACTGCTGATTACAAGACAGCGAATAAATATTTTACGAATATTATAGGTCACCCAGATCACATCTCAGGCTCATTAGGAGGTAACTTAAATCTATGGATTCCACAATATAAAGATATAGCAGAAATAGCAGGGCGATATTACGCACATGCACCATTGAAAGATATGGCTAAAGCACAGTATGCATGTGACACTTTATCATTAGGGAAAGCAAGTTGGCGTTTGCCAGATGCAGTCAGCCCTTCACGCAAGACCGAGATTCAAGGGATGATTTCTCAGGTTCGACACAGTAAATTTCGTGTATTCATCTTATCAACGGTTAAAAATGAAGTTCTTAGAAGTGCTAAAACTTCAGTATCTACTGAGTATAAAGGTGTATTTATACCTATGATTGGATATTGCAATATTCCGACTCTTACTCACTGCTACTATTGGTCTGGTGCATATAGCGGAACTAGTGCATATGCGCTCAGTGTTAACACTACAAGTGCAACGATGTATTACGGTATGAGGGAGCACGGATTTAGTGTTCGCTGCGTTGCAGTTTAATTTGCTTACGGTGTCTTGAATGTGTTTGCGCTAATAATTTTAATCTTCATAAGAGATCTCATAACACTTTTATAGTAAGTGTTATAAAAAGAAAATACCAACACCAAAGGTACTAAAGAAACAGCAGCAATAAAGGGGGTGTCCGTATGGATACCCCCTTTATATATTAACTGACAATCTTTGAAGCAATAGTACTGAAGCACTCAAAAATGGTGGTAATGAATATAATTTTCAAGATGCTAATTTTTCAAATCAAACACATCTACGCACCGCACCCAAAAAGTAGAAACCAACCTCTACTCACCATTTAAAAGCCTAAGCTCAGCAGCATCAACTTTATCAAAACCAATAGTAGCAACTACTCGCTCCATAGCCTTTTTAATCTCTTTAGTGCACAAGTTACCTATGCTACCCTCGTGAGTATGGTTTATGTTCTTGTCGGGCTTATACTCGCCACGTTCAATCATCATACCTATGCTTTTATACGCCTCTCTAAAAGGAACACCCTCTAGGGTCATGTTATTTACAGTTTCAACACTAAATAGGTAGTCATATTTATCATCGTCAAGTATATTGCTCTTCACCTCAATATGAGATATCATCTCTTGTGCCATGTTAAGGCATGATTTTATCTCTTGTATAGCAGGAAACAACACCTCTTTTAACAGCTGCATATCACGGTTATATCCAAGTGGTAGGTTTGTCATCATTGTTACAATTTGCTGTGGCAGAGTCTGTATAATGTTACATTTACCCCTTAAAAGCTCCCATACATCTGGGTTTTTTTTGTGTGGCATAATGCTCGAGCCTGTTGTAAATTCGGTAGGATATGATATAAAGTTAAAGTTTTGACTTATAAACATACAGTTATCCATCGCTAGGCGTGATAGTGTTGAGGCTATGTTCGCTATTGCTTGTGCTGCAATCCTTTCGCTCTTGCCTCTTCCCATCTGCGCATATACCACATTGTAGCAAAGGTCGTCAAACCCTAATAGCTCGGTTGTCATTGTTCTGTTTAGTGGAAATGATGAGCCATATCCTGCTGCTGATCCTAGTGGGTTTTTGTTGCACACTTTATAGGCAGCACTTAGTGTCTCCATATCATCTACAAGGCTCTCGGCATACGCTCCAAACCATAAACCAAACGATGATGGCATAGCAATTTGTAGGTGTGTGTAGCCTGGCATTAAGCTCTGTTTGTGCTTCTCTGATAGATCTTGTAGGGTGGCGAATAGGTTTAACACCTCTTTAGATATATCATTAAGCTCTCTTCTAAGAAATATCTTTAGGTCGACCAAAACTTGATCGTTGCGTGATCGTCCGCTATGTATCTTCTTGCCAGCATCGCCCACCCTTTGAGTCAGCAAATACTCTATTTGTGAGTGTACATCTTCAATGCCATCTTCAATTGTAAAAGTGCCGTTTTCTATCTCTTTATAGATATCTTTCAACCCTTGTTGTACTGCTTTAAGGTCGTCGTTAGAGAGTAAATCTATGCTGTTTAGCATACGTGTGTGAGCTAGTGAACCTAACACATCTGCCTTTGATAGGTGTAAATCCATCTCTCTATCTTTTCCTACTGTAAAGAGCTCAACTCGTCTATTTACAGTAACATCTTTTTGCCATAGTTTCATGATATATCTTTTTATCTATTATTTTATAATTAATGGAGTGATGATTTTTATATATATATCAATCCCCTCTTTTATCTCTGATAGCAGCACAAACTCATCTGCTGAGTGTGACCTTCCTGACTCTCCTACACCTATTTTTATTGAGGTGTGCGGTATAAGTGCTTGGTCGGAGGTGGTTGGTGACCCGTAGGTTGTGCGCCCTAGTGCCAGTCCGCTCTTTACAATTGGGTGGTCGGTGCTGATTGAAGAGGGGCATATTCTAAAGGATCTAGCGGTAGCCTCACTAGCAATGTTTGCCTTTATTATATCTAGCGCCTCTTGGTGTGTGTATCTATCTGTTAGGCGTATATCTACCACAAATTTACATTGCGATGGTATTACATTATGCTGTGCGCCTGCCTCTATAACTGTTACATTCATCTTCTGCTCACCAAAAAGAGTGGAGCATTTAGGAAATTTGTAGGTTTTAAACCACTCTATATCTTTCATCGCTTTATATATAGCATTGTCGCCCTCATCTCTTGCAGCGTGTCCAGCTACACCATTAGCGGTGCAGTCGAGCACCATCAACCCACGTTCAGATATAGCCATATTCATATTTGTAGGCTCACCCACAATGGCAAAACTAACCCCTTGAAGCTGATCTATAATTGATGATATACCATTAACACCCGATACCTCTTCTTCGGCAGTTATAGCGATACAAAGGTTGTATTTTAACCCCTCAGCTTTGTAAAACCATAAAAAGGTAGCAATCAGAGCCACTACCGATGCCCCTGCATCATTGCTTCCTAGACCATATAGGCGGTCGCCCTCAATGGTTGCTTTGAATGGGTTGCGGGTGTAGCTGCTGTTAGGCTTTACGGTGTCGTGGTGAGAGTTTAACAGTATCGTTGGTTTCTCACTGTCGAAATGTGCATTGTATGCCCAAATGTTATTTCCCTCTCTATTTATAGAGGTTATATCTTGCGAAGATAAAAAGTTGTAAATTATATCTGCGGTGCCCTCTTCCTCTCGGCTAAATGATGGTGTTTCAATCATCGAGCAGAGTAAATTAACGGCTTTTTTATATAGTATATCGCTCATCTTTATCAGGTGTGGTGAATTAATTTTACAAAGCTAATCTAATTTTCATCTTTAACCAATTTTTTTAATAGAAAAAAGTAGTTATATTTGTATAACAGCAAAATAATAATAATCTATTTTGGTGTTAGATGCTAAGGCTTCAACTTAAATAATAGAGGGTGAAGCATAGTTAGCACAACAAAAATATAGTTATGGCAAAGAAGAATTTAGAAGATATACTACATAAATATTGGGGTTACGACTCTTTCCGTCCTCTGCAACGTGAAATTATGGAGAGTGTAATGGAAGGAAAAGATACTATAGCATTGATGCCTACTGGTGGTGGTAAGTCGTTGACCTATCAAGTATCGGCGCTCTGCATGGATGGTATATGTATAGTTATTACACCGTTAATATCGCTTATGAAAGACCAAGTTGATGCCTTACGTAAACGTAAAATATTGGCGCAGGTGGTGCATAGTGGCATGAGCTACCGTGATATTGATAAGGTGTTAGACAACTGCGTGTATGGTGATTATAAATTTTTGTATGTGTCGCCTGAGAGGCTTGAAACAGATATATTTAAGGCACGAGTAGCAAAAATGAACGTGTCGATGATAGCTGTTGATGAGGCTCACTGTATATCGCAGTGGGGTTATGATTTTCGCCCTTCATATCTTAGAATTGAAAATATTCGTGCTCTTGTTCCTAATGCGGTGGTGTTGGCTGTTACTGCAACGGCTACAAAAGAGGTAGTTATAGATATTCAAGCAAAGCTAGGTTTCAAAAAAGAGAACCTCTTCACTATGAGTTTTGCCCGTAAAAATTTATCGTTTGTGGTGCGTAACGCAGAAGACAAAAATAGTATGTTGTTAAAGATTACCTACTCAGTAAAGGGGGTAGGTATAATATATTGTCGTACACGTAAAGAGACCGAAAATGTAGCTGCTTTTCTACAAACTGAGGGTGTGCCTGCTGATTTCTATCATGGAGGTTTAAGCTATATGATGCGTAGCACCAAACAAGAGGCATGGATAAGCGAAAAAACCATTGTTATGGTCGCTACAAATGCCTTTGGTATGGGTATAGATAAAAGTAATGTACGCTTTGTGATACATTATAATATGCCCGATACACTTGAGGCGTACTATCAAGAGGCTGGTAGAGCGGGGCGTGATGGTACCGACTCGTATGCGGTGATGCTAAGCTCTAAAAATGATGATGATAGTGCTATGCAGATATTAACCAGCAGCTTTCCATCGGTTAAAGAGATAAAATATATATATTCACTGATTGGCAACCATCTAGGGTTGGCTATTGGTGAGGGATTTCAATCGGTGCATGATTTTAACATATACGATTTTTGTTCAAAGTTTAGAATATACTCTACCACGGTGCTCAACTCAATTCATATATTAGAGTTGTGCGGCTATCTTACACTTACCGATAACATTGATAACCCTACAAGGGTTAAATTTTCGGTGTCACGTGATGAGCTGTATCGTATTCAGATAGAACGTGATGATATAGATAAATTTATAACTATATTGATGAGGGTGTATACTGGTATATTTTCGCAATTTGTGGCTATTGATGAAAAATATCTATCACACCTGTCGGGTTACAGCCTTAGTTATATAGGTGATGCTTTTAAGAAGCTTGGGCACTTACGTGTTATAAACTATATACCTAGCAAGCAGACCCCTTTGTTGATAATGCAGACCGAAAGGTTATCTCTTGATAATATACGCATTGATGCAAATCAATATTCTGTGCGTCGCCAAAGGTCTGAAAAGCGTCTTGATGCCATAATGAAGTATAAAGATAGTATTAACTGTTGTCGTAGCCTTTTGATGCAGCGCTATTTTGGCGAGGAGAGCAATGTGGCGTGTGGCAGGTGTGATATTTGTCGTTCGCAGCTGCATGATGCTCGTGCTATACCTAAAAGTGAAGATGTTGAGGTGGTTATTATAGAGCTTGTTTCCAATGAATCTCTATCGGTTAAAGATTTATTGCTTCGTATTAAAGCTCCAGCGCTAGTTATTGAGCACCATTTGAAGAAGTTATTAGCAGAGGGTAAGTTGAAAATTGAAACTACTGGGCTTATTGCATTAGTTTAAATGATTAGTTAAACCATTCAGAATTGCGAAATACTATATCATTTTAGTGTGTAAATTTCAATATCCATTTTTACCATATAACTCACATTACCGCAGGTTACAAAAAAAGAGCCCCCAATATATTTGGGGGCTCTCTGTTTAATTTTACCAAGCGCAAAATCATTATCAAGCACAAAATCATTACGAAGCACAAAATCATTACTCAGCACTAAGTTCTATATTTAGTGTAATTTTGTGCTTATAGAAGTTCGAAGAGTACTTTAGT
>CAMQVM010000085.1 GCA_947038135.1 uncultured Rikenellaceae bacterium | reverse complement strand
TGCCAAAGACTGCACATACAGCACCCCACAACTGCTCCCATGGATCTTGCGGAAAATCGACACCTGTACAGCGCTTCACCGCCTCTTTAAACCTATGCACCAACTCTTTTAAATCATCAGAGGTGAGCTCGGTGTCATTCACAACCGACTTCTCCTCTTTTAAATGCTCTATAATCTGCTCAAAAGGATCAATATCTTCTTTGGTTTCGGGTTTCATACCCATAACTACACCGCCATACATCTGTATGAATCTACGATATGAGTCCCATGCAAAACGACTATTTCCTGAACGCTCAGCAATACTACCTACCGATATATCATTAAGACCTAAATTTAATATAGTATCCATCATACCAGGCATCGACACTCTAGCACCAGAGCGCACCGAAACCAATAGAGGGTTGTCATTATCACCAAAGAGCATACCTGTACAAGCCTCTACCTTACGCATTGACTCTTCAACCTCTGACTTAATAATTTTTATAATTGCTTTTTTTCCAAGCTCATAAAACTCATTACAAACATCTGTTATAACTGTAAATCCTGGTGGTACTGGTATACCTATAAGATTCATCTCTGCAAGATTTGCCCCCTTACCTCCTAGTAGATCTTTCATTTTACCTGACCCATCGGCTTTTTTATTTCCGAAATAATAAACTCTCTTCTTGTTATCCATATTACAATAATTTAACATATTTAACACCAATAATAATACACAAGACTGCATTATGTTACTTATATACAAATATAAGTAATTTTTTGAAACAAACAATACATATTTTTGTTTTTATTATATATTATTGTCATTTATTAAATTTTATTGGACAACGATAATTAAATTGCTACCTTTGCAGTAAAATAAATTAGAGTGAGCAGAATAAAGAAAAGCATAAAAAATGGATGGGTTGCAGTGGTGATGAATTTGCTACTTCTGCTTTTAGCGTTTATATCAAGAAAGGTTATTATTGACTCATTAGGAGATAATATAACAGGTCTTAACTCTACGCTATATGATCTATTAGGGTTTCTGAACCTCGCTGAGATGGGTGTACTTTCAGCTGTTGCGTTTTCGCTATATAAGCCACTACATGATAATGACGAGAAAGAGATAAACAATATAGTATCAATTTTATCATACATATACCGAAACATTGGATTTATAATTCTTGGTGCAGGAGTGATTTTATCGCTGTTTCTACCCATGCTATTTAGCGGTAAGGGGGTAGATATTGTGATAATATATATGGGCTACTACACCTTTTTGGCAGTAAACCTATTTAGTTATTTTCTTAACTATAAGCAAAATATACTTATCGCAGATCAACAAAACTGGGTTATTGTATCAACTTTAGGATTTGTTAATATCGTAAAAATAATATTGCAAGTAACAGTATTATACTATGTCAATGAGAGCCTATATATAAAATATTTCTGCTACCTAGCCTTAGAGCTTATATTTGGGGTTATATATTCGGCTATAATAAATAAAAGAGTAGCTAAAATATACCCTTGGTTGCGCCCGTCGTGGAGGCTTGGACGTGAGCTAAAGGGCAATTACACCTCTATTTTCAAGAGGGTAAAACAGCTGTTCTCGCATAAAATAGGAAACTTTGTACTCACTCAAACCGACTCAATTGTTATATCTGTAATCAGTTCAAGTTTTCTTGCTGTTACGATATATACAAACTATATCATCATTTTTTCACGGTTAACACGTCTTTTTTTTGGTGCTTTTGATAACATTGGTGCTGGAATCGGAAATTTAATTGCTGAGGGTGAGAGTAAAAAGGTACTCTCTACATATCGAGAACTTAACTCTATATTTTTTTTGATAGCAGGTGTAGTGGTGATATGTGGCTACCACCTCACAAACCCATTTATTGAGATATGGCTTGGTGAAGATGGTAAATTTATTATAGATAACTATATATATATAGTAATCCTTTTTAATATCTATATATCTATTATACGACGAGTTAGCGAACTATTTATTAATGCTAATGGACTCTTTAGCGATGTTTGGGCTCCGTGGACAGAAGCTGCAATCAACCTAACTATATCAATTGTTGCAGGTTATAAATTTGGTGTGATAGGGGTTGTGACAGGTACGTTAATCAGCACGTTTATTATTGGAGTTATATGGAAGCCTTTTTTTCTCTTTTCACGCTCATTCAAACTAAATACGTGGGGTTACTACAAAATACTTCTTAAATATACCACTACAACAGCTGTAATATACTTTGCAGTACACCTAATTTTAAGAGCAATAACAATCGAAACACCAACAACATATATCGAGTGGTTTATATACGCTTCACTATTAACAAGCAGCGTAACAATACTATTACTTATTTCATTTATGGCTGTTGACAGCTCTACACGATTTATGTTTAAACGCCTATACAACTTACTGTTATCGAAGGTTAAAAGAGTATAATTTTAAAATATGCATTTTTATTTTTTTAGCTCGAAAAAAAACACTACTTTTGTAAATTAGTATTTTGCCATAATTATATAGTGTTGATATATGCAGAAGTTTAAAAAATTTACACCATACATAGTAGCTATTGTATCATTTATCATGGTATCAATGATCTACTTTGCTCCTCAATATGCGGAGAAAGATGTTAGAAAAAGTGACGACGTTCAGTCTAAAGGGATGACAGGGGGCTTAACAGAGCACATTGACACCTATGATGAACACCCTCAATGGCTCCCAAATATGTTCTCAGGAATGCCTGCGTACCTAACTCACATGAATTATGATGGCAGGTATATTAAAGAGCTATCAGGGTATTTATACTTTCTTGGCACACCCACAGCCTACTACTTCCTTCTTATGCTAGGCTTCTTTTTTATGCTTTTATGTTTTAAAGTAAAACCCTATGTTGCTATTGTAGGGTCAATAGCTTATGGACTATCCTCCTACTTTGTTATAATATATGAGGCGGGGCATATCACAAAATTAATGGCACTTATATATATAGCACCTTTGATAGGCTCTATATATTTAACATATCGTAAAAATTTACTGTTAGGTGCCGCCCTTGCAGGTATATTTACAGCTATTGAAATTAGCTGCTCACATCCACAAATTACATACTATTTTCTATTTGTTATATTTGCACTGTTTATTTTTGAGGCAATAAATCACTTCAAAGAGAAGAAGCTAGCACAGTTTTGGGTGCGAAGCGGAGTTCTTGTTATAGTGGCTATGCTTGGTATTGGTGCTAATATAGTTCAGCTATGGTACATAAATGACTATGCGTCAGAATCTATACGAGGAGGAAGCGAGCTGAAAATGACCGATAACGCACAGAACCAAACCTCAGGTCTTGACAAAGATTATATAGTAAACTGGAGCTATGGAAAGATGGAGACCTTAAATCTTTTCATACCTAACCTGACTGGCGGGGGCTCTTCAGGTGGTTTTTCGGAAGATGGTGAAGTAGCACAATCGCTTGCAAAGTATCAAGCAAAAGATATGGCTACCCAGCTACCTGCATACTGGGGTCCACAACCCTTCACCTCAGGACCTGTATATATAGGTGCGGTGATGATATTTCTATTTATATTAGGCATCTTTATTGTTAAAGGATGGCTTAGGTGGTGGCTTATTGCTGTTACAATATTCTCGGTATTTTTAGCGTGGGGTAAGAATATGATGTGGCTCACCGATCTATTTATCGACTATATGCCGCTATATAATAAGTTTCGAACAGTATCAATGATACTTGTTATAGCGCAGTGGAGCATACCACTTCTTGGAATGCTCGCTCTACAAAAGGTCTATACCGCCTCTATAAGTAAAGAGGATTTTACTAAGGCACTCAAAAGAACACTATATATAACAGTATCAATAACACTTATATTTATCGTTGCTGGAGGTGCATTTTTCGACTTTAGCTCTGCATCTGATGGTGGCATGGGTCTACCTGCCGATGTTATTACTGCAATGGAGCAAGAGCGTGTATCGTTACTTCGTGCCGATGCCTTTAGGTCGCTTATATTTGTGCTACTTGCTGCTATCGCTACATGGTTTATATATGACAACCGCTACAACAAAAGAAATTTTGTGACAGCCGCTTTAGCATTACTGGTTATTATTGATATGGTGGGGATAGATACTCGCTACCTAAACTATGATGATTTTGTATCAAAAGTTAAATCTAAAGAGATAGTTGCAACAGCTGTTGACAAGCAGATTATGAGAGATACTGACCCTAATTACAGGGTTGCAAACCTCACTGTTTCGCCATTTAATGACGCTCTAACATCATACTTTCATAAGTCGGTAGGGGGTTATCATGCGGCTAAGCTTCGCAGATATCAAGATATAATAGATAGATACCTCTCAAAGATGGATATGAGTGTGTATAATATGCTAAACACTAAATACTTCATCACTGCCAATAAAGACAAAAAACAGAGCGTGCAAATTAACCCTGAAGCATTTGGACACGCTTGGTTTATTGATACTGTAACTTATGCTGATGGAGCAGATAGCGAGCTAGCTCTTGTAGGTGAGGTAGATTTAAAAAGTAGTGCAGTGGTAGATTCAAGGTTTAAAAGCAACCTCGAAAACATCATATTATCTAATAATATAGATAGCACTAGAGCTGTTGAGCTAACATCATACAAGGTGAACCACCTATCATATAACGTTAAAAACAGCAATAGCTCGGTAGTGGTATTTCCTGAGGTTTACTACTCTAAGGGTTGGACAGCATTTGTAGATGGTGCGGAATACCCTTATTTCAGAGCTAACTATATACTTAGGGCAATAGCGCTACCAGAGGGTGAGCATACGGTAGAATTTAAGTTTGAGGCACCTAATTTTAAGTTACTATATGGCATAACAGCGGGCTCCTCGATCATCTTACTATTGATGTTTGGTGGTGCATTAATTATTTCGATAAAAAAAAGAAAAGATAGTGAGCAAAACAAAATATAAACATAGCTACTTTGTATCTACACTTAGCATCTCATTAGTACTGTTTCTGCTTGGCATAGTGGCATATATTGGCTATGTAGTAGAGAAGACCATAGTTGCGGCGGTAGATGAAATAGAGATATCTCTTCTTCTTAAAGAGGATGTTAAAGAGGCTGATTACAAAAAGATCATAACAGATGTAAAGAAGAACAAATGGGTCGAAAAGGCAAGCTATACCTCAAAGGTACAAGCAGCTGAAGATTATAAAAAGATGACTGGCGAAGACTTTGCTCTTTTTATTGATGACAACCCGCTACCAGCCTCTATTGATGTAACGATATTAATTGGAGATGATATTACTAGTAAAGATATCGATAAATTTACCGATACCTTTTCGAAAAATAAATTCGTAGAAGAGGTACTACACCCAAAGAGTGTTGTAGATCAGGTGCTTGGATATATATATAAGGTCAAATTTGTATTGTACTCCTTTTTCTTGACACTGCTATTAATATCGATAGTTCTTATAAATAATGCTATAAAGTTGACTGTACGCTCGAAAAGATTTCTTATAAAGAGCATGAAGCTGATAGGTGCAACAGATGGTTTTATACGCCGACCATTTATATTTAACGCTGCACGTCAGGGTATATTAGCAGCATTTATAGCGATGGTGATGTCGGTAGTGGTACTTGTAGGAATAAACCGTGGTCTTATACAAGAGGTAATAACAAAAGAGGAGCTATACCCAATAATGATAATATTTTTGTTTGTTGCAATATTTGGGGTAGTAATATCAGTTATATGTACGTCAGTGTCGCTTAACAAGCAGCTGAGCCAAAACAATCATGATTTACACACTTATTAAAATATATTATGAATAAAGAGATCGAAGAGAAGCAAAAAAAGATGGCACTAACACCAAAAAACTACAAATTAATATTGGTAGGTTTAGCTGTTGTAGTTATTGGTATGATACTAATGTCGGGTGGCGGTGCTGAGGACCCTTCACAATTTAATGCAGATGAGCTATTTAGCTTCAGACGAATTACACTTGCACCAATAGTTATTGTTAGCGGATTTGCTATAGTTGGCTTTGCTATATTAAAAAGATTTTCAAGTAACAAAAATATTAAAAAATAATTATTAGAATAAAATGAATCTGTTAGAATCGATAATATTAGGTATAATACAAGGAATCACTGAATTTTTACCAGTAAGCAGCAGCGGACACCTCGAGATAGGTGCTCACCTGCTAGGAACAAGCTCTGAAGAGAACCTAGCATTTACAATGGTAGCACACGCAGGTACTGTAATGAGCACAATTGTAGTATTCAGAAAAGAGATACTAACTCTTATAAAAGGGGTATTTAAGTTTGAAATGAATAAAGAGACAGAGTTTGTTTTAAAGATATTTATCTCATTTATACCTATTATGATAGTAGGATTCACGATCAAAGATGAAATTGAAGCTCTATTTGGTAGCGGGCTGAAAGTTGTTGGAGCGATGCTTATTTTAACATCTCTACTTTTATGGTTATCATGCGTTGTGAAGCCACGGCTTAATGGTTTGAGCTACAAGAATGCTTTTTTGATCGGTGTAGCACAAGCTTTTGCGGTGCTTCCAGGGTTGTCACGCTCGGGTAGCACAATATCTACATCTTTGATATTAGGTGTTAACAGAGAAGAGGCTGCACGTTTCTCATTTTTAATGGTTCTTATACCAATCATAGGTATCAACCTATTAGAGATTCTTAGCGGTGACCTAGCCGACTCTTCACTTCCTATAGAGATATTACTAGCTGGATTTTTCAGCTCTTTTATAAGTGGATGGATTGCGTGTAAATGGATGATT
>CAMQVM010000084.1 GCA_947038135.1 uncultured Rikenellaceae bacterium | reverse complement strand
TCCACGCCATAAATATCTGCACAAAAGTAGACCCTCCCCATTGACGTGCCTTTAAAAGTATGATTCTAACAGGTAGGTTATCAAACAGCTGTGTCACTATCACTTTATAGAGCTTTAGCTGCGCCTTTCGCATTACAAAAGGTACAATTTTTTTACTCTGCTTATCTTGAATATGGGCACATGAGGCTGCCCAAAACTCAAAATCATAGCATAGGCGTAAATGTAGCAGTGTATTAAGCACCTCGCTATATTTCAGCCTGTTTTTAGAGGCATATTTTTTTAATGACCCACACGCTATAATAGCTGCAACAAACTCTAACCGCCCCATGTGGCAAGGTATCAAAAAATGCTCTTTTGGAGTTAACACTATCTTTATTCGCTCTATTGGAGAACCTACCCCTGTATGGGGATTATACTCTACTTGACGCTCTTTTTTTCTTCTATTATTTTGTGCTAACAACTCCTTTATATCCATTATATCATCTGTTTTTTAACACTGTCGCCCTTTTCAACAGATTGTCGGTGTCGTTTTACTCGATTAATCAAGGCACATATATAATTGGGGGTAAGTGAAAACCTATGAGCTATTATCTGATAGTAGTAACGTTGGGGTAGAAAGTTTGCAAGCTCTGGAAACCTAGCCTCTACCTCGGTTACTATCTTAAGATACTCGTTATATATGTAGTTATGCTTTAGTAGCGTGTATGCGGGATTGCGACCCTCATATCGAAGAGGAAATTTCTCCTTCATTTTCAGCTCCATCTCCTCTTTTCGTGTTATATCAAAATCTGTATAGTTCATATTAGTCTTTGTTTTCTGTATTTAATGCTTTTAATGTATTTTGAGCTTCTTGCGCCTGCTGAGCTTCTTGCACTTCTTGTGCTTGTTTTGCTGCTTGCGCCTGCTGCACTTGTTTCTCTTCTTGTATTTGTTGTGCCTCTATCACCTCTTCTCTTTTTTGCTCTAGCTGCGTCAACATACCTTGCGAGAAAGGCATGGAGCTATTTTTAAGATACGTTTCAAAATCGATAAAACCACCACTTAGCATACTTGATAGCCTATCTTCAAACTGCAACCTGAATATTGGTGTGTCGAAAGATTGATTTATCACTAGGTTAAAATCTATAATCTTCTCATCGGCTATCGGCTCCCAATACCTAACACTGCTGTTGCCATTAGATGTTCCTGCGATATCGATCATACGCTTTTCAGTATAAAACTGCATCAATGTTTTAAGTAGCTTCTCATCTCGCTCTTTAATAAACGAGGCGAATGTCTCAAACACAATACGGTAGTTTATCTGACCATTGCTCACCTGCTGTTCATATAGCGAGGCTGCAGTAGACCTGCTTACCCTACCCTGCATAGCCTCCGATACTCCCGACACCTTTTCGATAAGGCTAAGCTGCGTATGTAGCATATTCCATGCACCAGCAGGATTACTGTTTGAGCTTATCTGCATAGGTATATTACCCTTGTTGCTCGGACGATAAACTATAACACCGTTAGCCTTAACATACTCAGCAGCAAAGTCTGCAACACTATACCCCTCAGGAATACAATCTTCAGGAATCATCAACACACCCTTAGCACTTGCGCCAATAGTGAAATCTATCATCACCAGCAACCTGTTAATATAGCGCTGCATATCTATAAGATCGGCTATATAGCTCTTAAACTCACCATCCATCATTGGCATTATAGACAACACATAAGGGTGAGAATCGTGAGTGTATGGCGACACCGATTTTTTGAGGGTATAGCCGTTTGAGTCGATAAACTTCACTTGCCAGTAATACTCATACCTTTCATACATCTCTATTGGTGGCACTTCACCACCATCACCACCAGCTTTAACAGCTAAATCGATACGCACTTTGTTAAGCTCGTCAATATCTTTTTTATTTAGCATTGTCACCTCTTCAGTGCCATCTAAAGGATCATGCACTCGCTTCACCCAATGACCCTTTTTTTGCCACACTTCATAAACTCGATGTTTAGAGCTATCAATACAGTAGTGAAAATTTATATCATCGGCACGAGACTCTCCCACCTCAATACTATTTACAGAGGCAGCTTTAGTGTTAAAAACAGCTTTTATCTGCTTCTCTTCGTCGGTAGATGATGCAAAATTTGTTATTATCTCCTCAATACTATACTCATGCAGCTGCCCTATAAAGTTAAGATCTAGCAGACGTGGATCTTCTATATCGCTATTAAAAAACAGCTTGTTAATATTAACATTATCTACCTTTCCATCATACCTATCTTTTTCGTGAAAGTAGTCGTATCGCACCCTTACACAACCTATGCCCGAAACTATCAGCTCTTCAATGATTGCTATATCCATCTTTTGTATACTGTTTGTTTGATGGCACGCATTTAAGGCATTGGTAAGCATCTCACTAAGGTGCTGATCTTTATCGTTGCGAGCAAGCACCACGCTATATGTAGGGTTTGACAACATTTGACCTACCAAGTTACGCACTACCTGCCCAATTATATTATGCTTTAAAGGTATTTGACCATTACGAGCAATAAGATCTCCCTCTCTTATCGACTTACCATTATTATCAGGATCTTTGACTATATCGCTCCATTGATCTCCATTTTTATATTTTATATTACGCCTACGCTCTGTACGTATGTTTGAGAGTGAGCTCCAGTAGTCATAGGCTCTATCTATAACCTCTTTATTTTCATCTTCTTTTATAAACTGCTTTGTGTTCACTTTACTCTTTTTGGGTATCGATAGCTCACCACTATTTTTTGCAAGCTTAACTATTCTGCTTATCTGCTTTGTATCATACTCTGTTATCATATTATTATCTTACTTTTGTTTTAGTGTGAATGGACTACTATCTTCTATATCTTTATTGATCTTTTTCAATGCAGCCTTATCTCTTTCATATATCTGATGAGCACGGCTTATCATAGTATGATATTCAGCTTTTTTGATGATTTCACTTTTTGCATCTCGTATTGGCTGGTCTAAATTATACTCTTTACCTATCTGATACATTTGTGTTGCCATGGCTTGATTCAACCCTATCAGTTTGCCATCTTTACCTAGCACCGATACCACAGTCTTCTCCTCTTTTTCTCGGGCAGCCTGCTGTTTATCTCTTTTTGCCTGCGCTCTATCCATAAGAGTCTCTTCTCTTTTCTGTCTCCTCTCTAGCTCTCTTTGGTTTCTATCTCTCTCCTCTTTATCTTTTTTGTTCTGCTCTGCTATATCAGACTGTATAAAACTGGAGTTCTGCTTATGGGCATTTACAAGACCCGTATTTTTATAAGTCATTATCTCTCCCAAGCCATTAATAATATCATTGTCGGCTGCACGGCTCTCAACACGTGTACCAACAGCCTCTTTAAGCTTCGATTTATAGTAGTCATTGTAATCTACATCTATATCGTGCGCATTTGTTAAGGCTGCATCTAAGGTGGTAGAGTCTGATTTACTTGGCATAACTCCTGCATAAGCAGCAATGCTTCCACCGAGTGCCGATGCTATTTGATTGATCCCAGCAAATGCCGCTGTACGCTCCCACCGCCTAGCTTTCTCATCCATCTTTACCGCTTCGACATCTTTTGTCATATCGTAAATTACATTACCCTCGCTCTTAATTTTTTCTTGCTGGGCTTTAACTGCTTCCAGCAGCTTTTGTAACATTGTTTGCAAAATATGCTATATTATCATCTTTTTTCATATCACTATATTTTTAATTGTTTACAACTTATTTCTTCTTTTTATCAAATACCCCTGCGCCATCTAGCTTCAACATAGAGTTGCCTAACCCAACCGCTAAATCGGTTATGGCCCCTGCCGTTGTGGCTTTCTGCACCTGACTACTATACTCGCGCTGATCTAAGCCCGACTTCCTATTCATATACATATTATTAACATTCGTTTTCTTAGCTGTATCGTTAGCCGACATATTCGACATGGCATTAGCATAGTTTTGATTCAGTGCCGATGCAGTTGCCACCTTTTGTTCAGCAGAAGCACCACTCTTTATATTAGAATTATTTAGTTTTTGTTCACTTTTCTTGTTATTTTTCTCAAGAAAAGAGAGAGTAGACTTAGCATTTGACGTGTCGAGATAGTCTGTTGCCATCTCTTTTGCATACCAATGATCGAGCGTTGCCCTCTCTTGTTTTAAAAGCTTATCTGCCTCCTTAGCCCTCTGGCTGGCAGATATACCGCCTATTAATGAACCCGCAAGACCAATTCCTGCACCTACAATTGATGAAATCATGATTTAAATTTTAAAGATTAGATGACAAATATAAATACAATATTTTTAATATAAAAACTTTAAAGATAGAATTTCATACAATTAGTTATTATTTTATTACAACGTAGTATGTAATATGTTATGTAAATTATATACTTTTGCATACTTACACAACAAACACAACACACTTACAATATTAAATTGCATAATAATGATGGATAAAAACGAGAGTAAAAGAAAACAACGAGATACATTTATATTAACTATCGAAAAGTTAAGAAATGAGCTCACAGATAAGTTTTCAGACATATCATCGTCACGTGATATGGATACCGAAACTGTTAAACTTCTAAAAGAAATTACATCTATTATAAAGGAGCTAGACAAGCTTATAAAAGAGGATACACCAACCAATAACGATGAGGTGTACCAAAAAAGAGATAAGATATATGAACTTATGAAAGAGAAATCTGTAATAGACAACTAACTATAAATATTATGGCTAAAACAAATATTAAAGAGATAAGAATTAAAAATATGGTAAGAAACCTGCCTTCAGAACTATCTGAGCAGGGCACTTTATCAAAGGTACACAATGCTAGATACAACAAAAATAACATTATCGAGAATGTATGTAGCTTTGCAACTAAAGAGAGGATAACTAAACCTAATGGTTTTAATATTGTATATATCCACTCAGACAGATACATAGCCTACGACACCGAGAACAACCTACACCACATAGACATAGAGCTAGGAAGCATCGTATCTAAATCAATAATCAAACACAAAGTAGACACAGTGGCTACAATTAACAGCTTTGGAAAGGTGCTATATATAACCACCCTCACAAGCCAGTTACATTTTATATTTACAAACAACAGTTACAGCGAGCTACAAATAAACAATATGCTACCGCTAGACAACGTAGAGATAAATTGCAGCTACAAAACAGCCTCAAACCACGATGGACACGACCGCTGCATAGTATTTGGATATAGCAGCATATCAAAAAAAATAGATGAGTACACGCTTAAGCTAGAGGAGGTAAGAGCTGCCGATTACACCCCTGGTGTTTTTTATTTGATGTTTGCCTACCGCCTATTTGATGGTAGCATAATAAAGCCGAGTAAAGCTTACATGATAAACACAAGCGACCAGCTAGGATATAACGGTGGTTATTTTTACAGAGATAACAACATGACACTAACAGATGGGCAGACCTACACATACGCATACTCGTTTCCTGTATCGGGAGCTAAGGTGTCGTTAAATATCTCGTTCGACCCAAACATATTAACAAATGACCTAATACGCTCAATAGTGGTTTATGCCACCCACCCCGAGCAAGAGTATGATTATAGCAGCAGCCACGAGATATTTGAGGCATCACCTCAACAGCCAGAGCAGTATATTTCAAAGGTACAAGTGAACTATTTTCGCTACAAAAAAGCAATTGGTTTTGCTGACAAGCCATTCTATGAAATAGACGACCTGCTGCTATCATCTGCTGTTGACAATATGCTCACAAAAGAGCTAACATGGGGAGATCATTTTGATAACATAGAGCACGGAATAGTGTTTGAGCCTACATTTACTGTTCACAACACCATTCACCGTGGTATGCTAGAGTATAACAGCAGGCTGCACTCATTTAACCACACCACCACCCTATACAACGGCTCTAACATACTCTACAATAGAGCTACATACTCAGGAGATGCCAAAGTGGCTCTTCCTGCTGGCTACACGCTACATATAGAGACCACACTGCGGATAAACGATAGAATACTGACTGTAAAGTGCGATGATATAAACCACTACTACGAATTTATCGCTATAAGACCAGAGGGAAACTACTCTTACATAGCTATTGACAACTTTGTATCGTACCCCGATTACAGAGCTGAAAAACTAACAGTATACTTATCAAAGGGTGGGTTTCGTAAAGAAATAGCCTCACTACCACTATTAAGCAGCACGGCGAACAACTTTGCATACTACATAGAGGATAAAGGCAACACTATTGCCAGCCAACGTATCATTTTACTCTCAGACATTGAAAGTTTCACCCCCGACTCAGCTTCATTTAAAGAGTGCGAGCCGATAACCTACAAAGACAAGGTGATGGTGTCAATGATAAACAACCCTTTCGCCTTTGAGCCACGCCACACCTACAATATAGAGGGCGAAGAGTGCGAAATATTCGCCTTAGCAACAGCAGCAGCAGGACTCACAGAAGATACTTATGGCACACACCCACTTTTAGTATTCACCTCTAAAGGACTCTTTACACTAGAGCAGGGTACAAGCGATATATTATACTCTAACGTGGTGACACTCGACAACAGCGACAGATATAGGGTTAGAGATACAGCAGCACTATCATCAATGATATTTTTCATATCAGCCGATGAGGTAATGGCTATATCAAATAGAGCACCAACAAGCGTATCGACCATAATAAACCCCTCAAACAACACCCCACGTGAGCGGGCAGAATTTAAGAGATACATGGCTTTTTTATCTAGGAATGTAGCTACTCTTTTG
>CAMQVM010000083.1 GCA_947038135.1 uncultured Rikenellaceae bacterium | reverse complement strand
GGCGCCTTAGGATTTTGAGGGAATAAGAGAGGGAGTATATTTTCGTTAAGAATTTTCAGATGTCTGAGCGCCCGCAGGGCGTGAGTCCTGAAAATTTAGAAAATATGCTTCCTCTCGCCTCAAAATCCTCGCGCCGATTTTTTTGTTACTTTTTTTATAAAAAAAAGTAAATAAAGAGCTGTTTTTACATAAAATAAAGCGTAAATTCACCACATCGGTACACCGCACTTCTGCTACGCAAAAGATGCCTTAAAGGTGTGCGTGCCGAGTGAGCAAAGAGCACCCAAGAGCAAAGAATACCAAAAACCTACCTATAGTTAACCTTATCGTCTTCCAAATCACTAGCCATCTTAACATAACTATCATACCGAACAGCAGAGAGCTCACCACTCTTTACAGCATCTTTAACAGCACATTTAGGCTCATGCGTATGCGTACAGTTAGCAAATCCACACTCACGAGAGCGTCCAAACAGATCAGGCATATACATCGCAAGCTCCTCTTTAGACACATCTAAAAGCCCAAATCCTTTTATCCCAGGAGTATCGACCAAATATTTATTATCGCCAATCTTAAACATCTCCGAGAAGGTAGTTGTATGCTTACCAGTTTTGTGCATCTCAGATATTTCACCACTTTTAATGTTAAGCCCGGGAACTAAAGCATTTATAAGCGTAGATTTCCCCACCCCCGAGTTACCAGCAAACAGCGATATGTTATCAGACATTAAAGCATCAAGCTCTTTTATATTAGTGCCTTCAACTGCCGATACCTCAATAACATTATATCCAGCAGCTAAATAAGGAGCTTTAAACTCATCAATAAATTCTCTATAATCTTCATGCTTAAAGAGGTCTATTTTATTTAGTAGTATAGTTACAGGCACTCTATACATCTCACAGCTAACAATAAACCTATCGATAAACTCGGTGTTAGTCATAGGAAAATCGATTGTCGCTACAAGATATGCCATATCAACATTTGCAGCTATTATATGCGACTCTTTCGAGAGATTTATAGCACGTCTAATAACATAGTTGCGGCGCTTATCAACCGATGTTATCACACCCACTAAGTCTTTCTCGCTAGTCTCTACATCAAAGTTTACTATATCGCCTACTGTTATAGGGTTTGTAGACCTGATTCCCGCCATACGCATTTTACCACGTATGCGGCAGTTGTAAATATCGTGAGTTTCAAGCTCTTCAACTCTATACCAGCTCCCTGTTCCCTTGATTACTATTGCTTTCATTATCGTTATTATCTTTTATTGACTCTTTAAATTCGTAGTAATACTCCTCAATAAACTCTATATAAGGAAATATTATATGCGAGGTGCTTTGTAGTGTCTCTGCTATAATAGAGTTTTGTACAACTTTACTACTTACCCACTCGGTGCGCTTGTTTAAATATAAAAACAACGATACCAAAATACTCAAAACAATGGCACACTTAAAAAAAGCTGCTATGCTTCCAAGTATCCTATTTAAAACCCCTAGTCCGCTAAAATCGAGCATTTTGCTAATAAGCCGTGCTATTATACCTATCAAAGCAATAACTATTATCAACACACCTGCAAACGATAACACCTTTGCCACCTCAGCAGGCAGGTCAATATACTCAACGAAAAAATCGCTGAAATAGTAAGCTAAATATATGCCTACAATTATACCAAGTATGCCACATAGCTCAACTATCACCCCATTTTTAAACCCTTTGTATAGGCTATAAGCTAATATTATAGCCAATATTATATCTATTACATTCATATTTATCTATTCGGGACGTGAAAAAGAGACTCGTGGAGCTCGTTCAAACTCTCGCTCTCTGTCAAAATTATATCTATATGTTATATGGTTCTTAATCTTCTTGGCACGTATATATCGCTGTACCATGCTCATCATAAGAGGGTTAAAATCGCCCACCCACGCTAGCTCTAGCCATTGGTAGCTTACGTTTCCTTTGCGCATTTCATCAACAAAGCAGTTCATCAAGCCCGACTCTATGCTCTTACCTCTAAACTCAGGTATCACACCAAATATCACTCCTTGAGCTATACGGCTCACCTTTTTGAACTTTAGCGAGTATATAAAACGTAGCTTGTTGATAAAGTTAAGCTTACCGTTAAGTGGCTTAATCACCGAGTTTATTTCAGGCACCATAATAAAAAAGCCTATTGGTTTATCTTCATGAAAAGCAAAATATATGAGCTTCCTATCAATTATAGGCTTTAGCTTATCCATCATCTTGTATGCCTGCTCTTTAGTTACTGTTGCCACACCATCAAATTGAGCCCATGCCCTTTTGTATATCTCATAAAACCACTCTGCCGCCAGCGACATTTCATCTTTGGTGATATATCTAAAACAGTATGCAGGGTTAGAACTTAGCCTCTCTGCCTTCTGCTGAATTATAGGGTTTAGATCCTCAACATCAAAAGTTCGTTTGTAAGACATACCATTAAAATAATTTTTAAAACCGTAGCTCTCAAAAAACTCTTGATAGTATGCAAAATTGTAGTTCATGCCATAAATCGGCTGTACAAAACCCTCAGTTAGCAGCCCCCACCACATCTCTCTGTCACCAAAATTTACAGGCCCATTAACACAAGTCATTCCCTTAGTCTTTAGCCATTCAATAGCCACATCAAAGAGCATATATGCAACCTTTTGGTCGTTTATAGACTCAAAGAACCCACATCCGCCCACTTTGTCGTTTGGTTGGTTTGCGGTGTCGTTATTGTAAAAAGCTGCTATGCGCCCTACATAACTATCTGAGTTTGTGTCTTTTACCATATAGCGAATAGCCTCGCCACCATCAAACATTTTATTGCGTGATGGAGAGAATACATTCTCGATATCGGTGTCTAGCGGAGTGACATAATTGTCATCGTCTTTGTATAGTTTTTTAGGCAAATTTAGAAACTCTTTCTCTATTTTTTTGCAATTTACTATTTCAATTATATAATTACTCATAATTTTTGTGTACTTTTGTGTCAAAGATAATGTTTTTTATTGAATAATCTCTTACTAGGCGCTTTTTTTTGTTTTGCGATATTTACTGTTGCATCTCTTAATAGGGTAGTTAGCAGAGGTTTAAATTATGTATATATGATTACAGATAATACAAAGTGGCAGGTTGACCGCTTCGATGATATAAAAGTTTTACAGTTTAAAGTTCCTAATTTTGCGGAACTTTCACTTAGTCAAAAGAGTTTAATATACTATCTTTCGCAGGCTTCGCTCTGGGGACGTGATATTCTTGCCGATCAAAATTTTAAATATAATCTACAAATACGAGCTCTTTTAGAGAAAATTGTCACTATATATATAGGTGATAAAGAGCTTGAAGATTTTGTTGAGCTTGAAAAGTATCTTAAAAAGGTGTGGTTTGCAAACGGTATTCATCACCACTACTCAGGCGATAAATTTAAGGCGGCTTTTTCGGCTACCTTTTTTAAGGAGCAGGCTCTGGCAGCTGGTGCAACTAGCGAGGAGGTAGATATGTTTTGTAGCATCATATTTATCAGCGATCTATATAGCACACGTTGTAATCATAATGATAAAGATGATATGATAGTATCGTCAGCAAACAACTATTATAGCGGTGTTACCCAAGCAGAGGTAGAGGAGTTTTATAGAGATATGGCTTCAAAAGGCGATAAGGTCCGCCCTGTATCTTATGGCTTGAACTCACGTCTTGTAAAAGATGGTAGCGAGATAAAAGAGCTTACCTATAAAGTTGGTGGTTTATATGGATCAGAGATAGAGAAGATTGTCTACTACCTTAAAAAGGCTCTACCATTTTGTGAGTGTGAGTTGCAGTGTAGCTCTGTTGAGGCACTTATAGAGTATTATATTAGTGGCGACCTGCAAACATTTGATAAATATAGCACTTTATGGGTGCAAGATGTAGAGTCGCATATCGATTTTATTAATGGGTTTATTGAGGTTTATGGCGATCCGCTAGGTTATAAAGGGTCGTGGGAGGCATCGGTAAACTTTAAAGATATAGAGGCTACAAAGCGTACAGATATCATTAGCCGCAATGCACAGTGGTTTGAAGATAACTCTCCGATAGATGATATATATAAAAAGAGTGAGGTGAAGGGTGTTACTGCAAAGGTTATAATTGTAGCTACCATTGCGGGCGACTGTTACCCTGCTACCCCAATTGGTATAAACCTCCCTAACTCTGATTGGATCAGAAAAGAGCATGGATCAAAAAGTGTGACAATACAAAATATAACTGCTGCCTATAATGCTGCATCTCTTGGAAGTGGTTTTGCCGAAGAGTTTACCTTTAGTAAAGAGAGCCTTGATATAGCAAAAGAGTATGGTTTGCTAGCAGGCGATTTACATACAGACCTACATGAGTGTCTTGGTCACGGGTCGGGGCAGTTGGCTGAGGGCGTGGTAGGTGATGAGCTTAAAAACCATGGCTCGACACTTGAAGAGGCTCGTGCCGATCTTTTTGCTCTATATTATATGGGCGACGAGAAAATTGTAGAGTTAGGAATTGCTCCAAACATGAATATTATGAGGGCTGCATACGATAACTTTATTTTTAATGGGCTTATAGGTCAGCTTACACGTATCGAGAGGGGTAAAACCCTTGTTGAGGCTCATATGCGTGATAGGCAGCTTATAGCGGCGTGGTGTTATGAAAAGGGTAAAGATAGCAATGTTATATCTTTTGAGAAGCGTGACGGAAACAGCTATGTAGTAGTTAATGATTACTTAAAGCTAAAAGAGCTTTTTGGTGAGTTGCTATGTGAGATACAGCGCATAAAGAGCACGGGCGATTTTGAGGCAGGCAAAGCGCTAGTTGAGAATTATGGTGTGCAGATAGATAATATATTACACGCTGAGGTGCTAAATAGATATGCTAAGTTGAATTTAGCTCCATATAGTGGGTTTGTAAATCCTCGATATATCCCAACATTTGATGGCGAAAATATCGTGTCGGTAGATATAGAGTATTGTAATAACTACTCAGAGCAGATGTTTTACTACTCTGCAAATTACAGTATTAATAATAACATATAATATTAAGATATTTTGAAAACATTTTTAAGGGTATTTGAGTTTGCCCGCCCAATAACAAAGTATGCTGTTCCGTATGCTCTATTGATAATTACTCATGCGTTGTTTAATGTAATGAATTTTGCACTTATCATACCGCTATTAACAACACTGTTTGACGGAGGTATGATGCAAGAGGCTGTAACTGTTCTGCCTGAAATGTCGTTATCGATAGATACGCTTCAGGCGACAATTAAATACTTTATATATAAGCAGTTTGGTGCAGGTTACTCTATCAACGAGGTTCTTATATTTATTAGTCAAATAGTAGTTGGCTCGGTTTTAGTGAGCAACCTTGCTCGATATGGGGCACAAAAATTGATGGAGAACTTTAGGATACATACTCTTCAAAATCTTCGTGATTCGCTTTTTACTAATGTTATGAATTTGAATGTAAGGTTTTTCAACAGCGAAAGAAAGGGTGATATATTATCAAAGTTAACATCTGATATTAATGTAGTGCAATATTGTGTAACTAACACTTTACAAGTGGTTTTTAAGGAGCCTGCTTTAATCACCTTCTATTTTATTACACTTATAGCAATAAGTATAAAACTAACAGTTTTTACACTTATCTTTCTACCTATCACTGCTTTAATTATTGGTACAATAGTAAAAAAGCTTCGTAAGTCGGCACAAAAGAGTCAAGAGGCGCTAAGTGATATGGTGAGTACTGCCGAGGAGGCTCTTTCAGGGGTTAAGGTTATCAAGGCTTATGGTGCAACAAGCTACATAGTAGGCAAGTTTAAAGACCATGATACAAGCTACTCAAATATATTGCGTTCGATGGCTACACGCCAACAGATGGCATCTCCGATGTCTGAATTTTTAGGTGTCACCGCAATAGCTGTTATCTTGATATATGGAGGTAATCTTGTAGTGTCTGGCCAGCTTGATGCAGGAGGTTTTATCTCTTATATAGCTATATTCTCTCAAATTACTCGTCCTGCAAGGGCTATAACTGATGGTTTTAGCACAATACATCAAGGTATAGCAGCTGCCGAAAGGGTGTTAGAGCTTATCGATGAAAAGCCTGAGGTTGAAGATGACAACTCAAAAATGTCTCTTGACTTTAAAGAAAAGATAGAGTTTAAAGATGTTCATTTCAGTTATAATGAATCTGCTGAGGTGATTAAGGGTATAAGCTTCACCATCAATAAGGGTGAAACGGTGGCTCTTGTAGGTGGTTCGGGTGGTGGCAAAAGTACTATTGCTGATCTTATACCACGATTTTTCGATATCACAAAGGGTCAGATACTTATCGATGGTGTGGATATAAAAGAGTATAAGTTGTCGGCGTTAAGAGCTGTAATGGGTGTTGTGTCGCAAGATGTAGTGCTTTTTAACGATACTATCGAAAATAACATCACTTTAGGCAAGCTTGATGCTACGTTAGATGAGGTTAAAGATGCTGCAAAAGTGGCAAACGCACATCAATTTATTGAGCGTACACAGTTTGGATATCAGACAAATATCGGAGATAGAGGTGCTAATCTTTCAGGGGGTCAGCGTCAACGATTAAGCATAGCTCGTGCGGTGCTTAAAAATCCGCAGATACTGATTCTTGATGAGGCTACTTCTGCTCTTGATACTGAGAGTGAGAAGCTTGTGCAGACAGCTTTAACAGCGCTTCTTAAAAATAGAACATCGTTAATTATAGCTCATAGGCTAAGTACTATACAGCACGCCGATAATATTATTGTTATAGATGAGGG
>CAMQVM010000082.1 GCA_947038135.1 uncultured Rikenellaceae bacterium | reverse complement strand
GGCTTTTATCGCCCTTAACTCCGTCACCATCGGTGTTTTTAGCACACCCGAAAAGGACTCCTGCTAGGGCGAAACATGATGCCCATCTTTTCAAAGTAGTTAATTTTTTTTTCATAGCTTTAATATTATTATTTTTGTCAATTTACATATAGCTGGCAACACACTTTACCATATCGCTAAACTAATTATTAGACAAAGATACGAAAATAATTTAATTTACTACATCTAATCATTTATTATAGCATTGACACATAGATACATATTTATAAACTAAGCCCATTGCAAAACTATAAAAAATCAAATTTGCAGAAAGATACTTACAAACCAACAAAACACAAACAATTGATAATCAGACAAAAACAACACATCACAAGACAATTGCATAGTAATTTATATATATACCCTTTAATATTAAAATTATTATCACTATCTTTGTAAATATGACAATAATTTACACATACATCACAAGATAATTAATCATAACCTCAAAACATGGGTAAAATAGAATTAATAAAGTTATATTTACTAGCAACACCGAGGCTAGTTTCAAAGCCAAACTTACTATTGAAATGAAAAGTATGCGTAAAGCTTTTACCTTGCAACACCTCCCTATTTACATAGTATAATACTAAATGAAATTATGACAAAAAAAACAGCTACAAGCATCTATATCATAAGCACCATTATCTCTCTATTCAACATCAGCTGTGGATACTATGGCGACACCGACACCAGAACAGCAATTGCACAAATATCACCCTCTGAATATGAAATAAATGGCGTGAACATGGAACATCTATTTATCTTTTCAGACAGCACAATGAGCTATAATGGCAAACCTTTTATGCTGGGGCAGACAATAGAAGAGCTATCTTCTATATTTGGAACATATAACAGAAAAACAAAAGATGGCATATACCTATGGGACTCTATAGGTGTTAGCATGGTTTCAGATTTTGGTAAAATTCACAGTATCGATATATACTGGGATGTAGATATGTCGCAAATTACATGGAAAACAGATAACAAACACGCTTTAAAACATCAGAAAAAAGCCAAAGAAGCAGTTCCCAAAAAGTTCTTTAAAGGAGATATAGTTGTTGGAAATACTGTATTTGGACTAGGCACAAATTTATATGAATTTTTATTAACCTCAAGTATTGATTTTGAAAATTCATATGAACTTCATCGACATGATAATGATATAGCTAACTTTTCAGAGCATAAATCTAAATACTGGAACCATACAAACTCTAATTTATTTAGAAAAGAGCAAGTAAGGTATGTTATTTTCAGCCAAGATCATAACAAAAAAGAGAATTTAAGACACGAATACACAACTGTTGACAGATTTAAAATTGACACTTACTGGAATAATAACATCTTACTATAACACCCAATAGATATGCGCAATAAATTATTATATATATTTTTATCTTTCGCTCCAATAAATAGCCACGCTCAAAGCCTGTTTGATATACTTAACAAAAATACGGAGCTGAAAGAGATAAGCTCATATATTGATAATGGAGCAGATGTCAACGAAGAGGGTTTCGATGAATATGGATATAGTAAAACCCCATTGACCGAGTGTCTTGATAACAACCTCTCGTTTGATATCATTGAACTACTTGTTGAAGCAGGTGCAGATATCAACTGGACAGATGCCACTGAAAGTGGACACACTGTCCTTTGCAATGCCTGCCAACGTGGCAAAATAGATCATGTTAAACTACTTATCAAACTTGGAGCAGATATAAGCAGACGTAATAGCTTCGGCGAGACACCTTTTATATCTACACTCAGATACAATACAGCAGAAGCAGATTCACTTAGAAAAAACACCATTGAGATACTTAAACTACTTATAAAAAATGGAGCAGATGTTAATGCTCAGGACTATTTTGGGTATACAGCTCTACAACATCCATCGTCTGGTTATATCCATAACAGCATCGATATAATTAATTTTTTACTTGATGAAGGGGCTGATATAAATAAAGGAACCTATTTTCGAGCTGGAAATCCTTTAATGACCGCATCTACCAGCGATAATAATATCGAAATAGTAAAGTTGCTTCTTGACAGAGGGGCCGATATTAACAGACGACACTACAGAGCAGGCACAGCCTTGATGGCTGCTGCATCAAAACGTAACGACCAAAATACCAGTAATATAAACGTAGTGAAACTGCTTATTAGCAGAGGGGCAGATATTAATATATGCATCAACAACGAATACACAGCTTTAACAAGGGCCACAACAGATGGACAAACAGAGCTAATGAGGCTATTAATAGAGAATGGGGCAGATGTAAACGTTAAAACGGAGGAGTACACAAGACAATCGATATTATCATGGGCAGTTGCCGAAAAAGATATAGAGCTTGTTAAACTACTTATTGAGAAAGGTGCAAACCCAAACGCAAAAGATGAATCTGATAGGTCTGCTTTAACAACTCTGTATAGCAGTAGTAATATATTTGCTATTAATGACAAAAATGATATTTCACAAACAATTTTAGATATAGCAAAGCTATTGATTGAGGCAGGGTCCGATGTAAACGCTAGAGACAATAACAATACTCTACTGCTGGTAAAAGCTACTAACAATAGACTCATTGAAGTTTCTAAGCTTCTTTTAGACAACGGAGCGACTGTCAACTATGATATATGCCGAGCAATCTACGAAAACTCTAGGATAACTGATATTTCAAAAATATTTAGTGACAGAAAAATTTACGGCTCAATGTTATTAACAATTGGTGTTCTTGATAATGACATAACTTTTGTAACAACGATGATTGATGCAGGTGCAGATGTTAATGCTCGAGATGAACACGGTTTTACCGCCTTGAGCTATGCCACTATATATAACCGTAAAGATATTAAAACAGCTTTAATTAATGCTGGAGCAGTAGCTAGTGCTACCGATAATAGAAGCAGAAAAGAGTGTATATTAAAACCTTACGACGACGTAATAGAGCCAGTAGGCAAAATGAGATGGAAGCGCAAAGAGTTTTCACCTTACACAGGACCTCGCTGGTTTTAAACAGCCTCGAAGCGACAAAAACAGCACAAAACAGCCAACTACAACTATAAAATAATAATTTATCTATTTTCCTAGTTAGCCACTAACGCACTTTAATATATAAACAATTTCAACTATAAACAGACCTATTGCAACCATTATATTTAAAACTGAGGTTTTTTGAAACTTTTACCCCACCCTTAAGTTAACAGATAAAACCACACAAATTTGCAATATCAATAAAAACTAGTGATATTTGCATCTTAATTTAAATAATACAACACTATGAAAGATAAAAGAGGCTCATTTAAAAGTAACTTTGGGGCAGTGGCAGCAATGGCAGGTTCAGCAATCGGGCTCGGTAATATATGGAGGTTTCCGTATATTGTAGGTGAAAATGGAGGGGCGGCATTTATTATTATATACCTTGCAATTATACTACTTATAGGCTTACCGCTTATGATGACAGAATTTTCGTTGGGCAGAAACACTAACAGAAACATATTTGGAGCATTTAAGCAGCTATCACCAAAAGGAAAATGGTTTTTAACTGGTATAATTGGCATAGTCGGGTCGCTTATTATTCTATCATTCTACTCGGTTATTGCAGGATGGACACTAGCATTTTTAAGATACTCGGTGCTTAACTCATTTGCTGGGAACAGTGCAGAGCAGCTATCTACAAGCTTCTCATCATTCATAAATAATGGTACTGAGCCGATTATAGCACTTGTTATATTTCTTATATCGACAGCTGCAATTGTGGCTTTAGGTGTAGAAAAAGGTATTGAGAAGTCTAATAAGGTACTTATGCCGATATTATTCATCATCTTGATAGTGCTATCAATCAACTCATTTACCCTTGATGGCATAGAGCAGGGGTTAAACTTTTTGCTAACTCCCGACTTCTCTAAAATCACAGGAGGCACGGTGTTAAATGCTCTTGGGCAGGTATTTTTCTCTATGAGTATTGGTATGGGCTGTTTAATGACTTACGGATCATATTTACGTAAAGAAGATAGTATTTTAAAAACTGCTGGATATGTAGCAATCAGCGATGTAGCTATTGCACTTCTTGCGGGTATAGCTATTTTTCCTGCGGTATTTACTTATGGTATAGAGCCAACATCTGGACCAAACCTAATATTTATAACTCTGCCAAATGTATTTGCACAGATGCCTGGAGGATATATATTTAGTATAATGTTTTTTGTGCTACTATTTCTTGCCGCTCTTACATCTGCTGTATCGTTAATGGAGGTAGTAGTGGCGTATCTGGTAGAAGAACACAAACTTAAGCGCACAATGGCTGTTGTTGTTACTACACTTGTAGCCATAACATTAGGTATAATATGTGCACTTTCGCAGGTTGAAGGTTCATCTTTATTGATCAATGGTAGTAATATATTCGATTTTTTAGATAACTTTACAGCCTCTTATATGTTAACTATATCAGGATTCTTGATTGTTGTGTATGCTGGATGGTTTATGCCTGATGAAAAGTTTAAAAATGAGGTGATCAAAAATAGCTCTGCTGCACTACGTGTATATAAAATATTCAGATTTATTATACGTTTTATCGCTCCAATAGCTATTATTTTGGTATTTTTATCTAAAATAGAGTTTGTATAACGGCTAGTAAATAGCCACAAAAATAGTAATTTATATGCGTAGAGGGTTCAATTCACGGTTTGGAGCAATAGCAGCATCGGCTGGCTCGGCGATAGGTTTAGGTAATATATGGAGGTTTCCGTATGTTGCAGGAGAAAATGGAGGTGGTGCATTTCTGTTTATCTACCTTATAATTATACTTGTTATTGGGCTTCCAATGTTGATATCTGAGTTTACAATAGGACGATATACTCAAAAAAACATATTCGGCACTTTTAACGAGCTAGCACCAAAGAAGCCTTGGTATCTTATTGGTGTACTCGGAATAGTATCGGCGGTGTTTGTCTTATCGTTTTATGTGGTTGTATCGGGCTGGACTGTATCATTTTTGATAGATGCCATAACGGGAGCACAAATGAGCATGACTAGTGGCGAGATAACCGAAAGCTTCAAGAGCTTCTCAACAAGCGGAACTGAGCCACTTATATATATCATACTTTTTCTTTTAATCACAGCAGGCGTTGTGGCTATGGGAATACAAAAGGGCATTGAGCGTAGCAATAAGGTTCTGATGCCTATGCTACTGCTTATACTGTTTATACTATGTGTCAACTCTTTTACACTAGATGGATTCAAAGAGGGAGTAAGCTTTATATTTAAGCCTGACTTCTCAAAAATCACTACTGATGTAGTGCTTAATGCCTTAGGACAAGCATTCTTTTCGCTAAGTATTGGCATGGGCACAATGATGACTTATGGGTCATATATCCGTAAGCAAGACAATATGTTGTTTACTGCTTCAAGTGTAGCCTTTATGGATATATTTATAGCACTACTTGCGGGCATCGCTATTTTTCCTGCGGTGTTCACCTTTGGTATAGAGCCAGCTTCAGGTCCAGATCTTGTATTTATAACTCTACCAAATATATTTGCACAGATGCCAGGGGGGTACTTTTTAGGCATACTGTTTTTTCTGCTTCTATTTGTTGCAGCGCTTACATCGGCTATATCTGTTATGGAGGTTGTGATAGCATCGCTTACAGAGGAGTTTAAGTGGGGACGTATGAAATCGGTGGCGATTTTAACGCTTGTAATATTAGTAACAGGAACTTTTGCTAGCCTCTCACTAAACCCTGATTTAGCTATAAATGTGCTGGGGGTATCGCTGTTTGATATCTTTGACAAAGGGGTATCGCTATATCTTATGCCTATTGGAGGTCTATTTATTATGCTCTTTGCGGGCTGGGTATTTGGTAAAGAGCGATATAAAAAAGAGCTGTCATCAAGTGGTACTTATAATGTAACTTACTATTTTACTATACTTCGCTTTATCATTAAGTTTGTAGCTCCTGTTGCTATTGCGGTGATATTTATGAGTGAGGTTGGTTTTTTGTAGGTTATTAGAGTTGGTTTTTTACTCTGATATAGTGATGTTATATCTACAACACTATTTAGCACCTTTACATATCGTAAAAGCAGTGAATTTTTACGATATGGCAATGATAGTTGAAATTTTTCGAATATTTCTAAACTAAGGCAACATTTGGATATTGATAAATAATTGTATATCTTTATGAACATATAGTAAAAGAACCTTTTATTATGAAGATAACAAATATACTTAAACACCTTATCTCAACTATTTCAATTCTTGCAATTGTGGTAGGCTGTACCAAAGTTTTGCAAGATGGTAATTTAGAAGGAAACAATAAAGTTATCAAAGCGCAATTACCATTTGAACCTAGCAATAATATTAGCCGTTCAGCAAATGCTTAAATTGCTATAAATAGTGCTTATGTAGTTATTTTTGCTACTGGTGCAGGACACATTGGGTCTTCAATCGGGAGGACATTGGTGGATAAACACACCTGCTTTTGGTGGTGGTTATGTCTATTACCTTCAAGTAAATGACGATCATAGTACTATACTTAATCGTGGAGCTCCTTCAAACAAGTGCTCTATACGTTGTGAAGTACAGCTATAACACAAACGTGTTTCAAATTATAAAAGTGTTTTCAGTAAATTGAGCTAATAGGCAATTTACTGAAAACACTTTTTTTAATTACATTTAAATGAAACTGTTTGCAAAGTAAGCATCCTATATAGGCTGTCCTTTTATTCAATATCGAAATATCTACATTTGCTCCAAAAAGATATGTTTAGTTTAACTAGTGTAAATATGCGTAATGGGATAAATGGTCTTTGTGGTCTAATCCTATATACTG
>CAMQVM010000081.1 GCA_947038135.1 uncultured Rikenellaceae bacterium | reverse complement strand
TAAAAACTATACCTAAATAGTTGAACATAAGTATATTTAACGTTTTGCGAATCTCCCTATATTGTAGTCTATATCCCCAAGCTATTTACGAGCTAAATTTATTGTTTGCATAATCGCTCTCTTATCTCGTCAAATATAGTCTCTATTTTTAACACTCTATTTATTTGACACCAAGTAGATTTCATTGCAAAATCTTTCTTTTCAAGGCGTTTGTATACATTTGCTACCGTTGCAGAGGTTATAGGCAGACATAATACATTCGAGATTATTGTCTTTAAAAAGTTAGGGATTCAAAAAAATTCAGGTAGCGTATTTATTATAACAAATGCAGGAACACCAAACACTACTGCACCTTTTGCTTTTGGCAGGTAATGAATCGAAGTTGAGTATACGTACTCTGTGCCATTTGGATCTTGTCTACGATGGTCTAGCTTCTAGCCATCTGTTAAAACATTGCATTTTTTATAGTTTGTCTTTTAGGAAGCTGTATTTTAAATTTACACTGTATATACCTTGTGTTGATTGAATATGGCTACAAAGACACAAAATATTTGTCAAATTTACAATAAATAAATAATATTATATATTGTTTAAATGGTGTTAATGAAAGATAGTTTTTTATCCAGCATTTAGGGTGTGCTTTGATCCATTTTCCAAATCTTTAGCTACTGCTACGGCACATTATTTGTACTAAATGATTATTAATTTAAATTACTATTATGAAAACGAGATTACAAAAACTGGCTCTTATGGTACTGGTGCTAATATTAGCAGGATGCAGCAAGAAGAGCAGCGACAACACCAACAGCATTATGCCAAACCAAGAGGTGATGCAATCATTCAACAAAAGCTATCCTGAGGCGAAGATGATATGGTGGAAGCGTTACCAAAGTTACGATGTAGCAAACTTTGACCTAGCAAGCCAAAAGCACGTTGTATGGTACCAAACCACGGGTATAGAGGTTATGAAAGAGAGTATATTAACACTGTCATCTATACCAGTAGCCGTGAAAAATGCATTTAACTCATCTTCATATACAGGCTCTAAGGTAGACTGGGTGAAAGAGTTAAATATGCAAGGAGTGCAGACTCAATATGTAATTGGAGCTAGTAAAAGTAGTGAGTCAAATACTCTATATTATACTAGTGAGGGGTTATTTTTACGTGCAGTAAAGGGTGACAATGAAGCATTAACACCTCAAATCATACCATCAAAGGTAGACGAGTATGTAAAAACTACCTATCCAACAGCTAAGGTTATAGATGCAGATGTTGAGCTTAATACAGTCAGTGTGTCGCTTATGGATAATAACAACCGTATTGATGTGCACTTTGATGACAGCTACAACCTTATGTATACATCTACCAACGCATCGATAGTGTTTGTTCCTGCAGTGGTGTTAGATGCAGTAAGAAGCAACTATGACAACTATATAATAGCGGGCATCAAGAAGCTGGTGTACACCGATGGATCGATAAATTATCTGTTTGATATGCAATCTCATCTTAACCAAGTAGTAACAGCAGTGTTTAATGAAGCTGGCGATAAAGTTTCGTAGTTTTGTGGTATATGTGTAATAAGGGGCAGCTTTCAGATTTGTATGTTGCCTCTTTTTTTGTTGCCTTCTATTACTTTCAAAAGTTTACTATCTATTTTGCAGGTAGCATCTGTACTTTTTGAGCCTTATATATATTCAATAAAAACACCGAACAAGCTACTCAAATATTCTATCTTTACCCATCAAATCATTTATACTTTCAATATGCTCATCTTGTATATCTGAATCTTCACCATTTCCAGCAGCACGATCTAACACCATAGCTATCTTGTGCTTATTTAAATACTCAATAGGTTCATTTCTTCTACGTATAAGCTTCATTACTTCCCAAACACGCTTCTCTTTTACTAAATATGAACCCTGAGGAATCAGAGCTATCTCTTTAAATTCACAATCACCATAAAATACTACCACCGAATAAAATGGTACTTCACCGAACTCTCGAAGCTGTTTTTTAAGCTCAACAATATGCCTGCTATTTTGTATTATAGGATTGTAAAAGTAGTTCTTGACATCTCCATGAGCTAGCACCTGAGTCCAGTTTGGCATATTACCTCTGCCATAAATCCATCCGCTATATTTCTTCACCTCAAACACTACTATGCCTACATCTGTTATAGCTACAAGATCTAATTGTGCATACCCGCCACCATGTTTTTCTAGGTACAAATCATGAAATAGCATACGTGCATCGACACCTTTTTTTAGGAGCTTCAGCACCAGCTGACGTTCGGTTTTGGTTCCTCGGCTAGGGTCTGTCACTGACATTAGTAGCCGCCTATTGCGTATTTTAGCTAGTGTAAACACTAAAACTATAACAGCTACACAACCAATAGTAACCTTAAGGGCTATATCAATAATATAACTTATATCAACCTTGATAGATTGCGAATCTAAAAATACAAATACCGATAAAATCAGTAATATACCACAAATAATAGATATTATGGTAATATCTATTATTCTCTTAATTTTGCGTTTAATTTTTTTTAATCCCATAATTGCTTATTATACATACACCATAGCAATTTACATATCGCAATTGAGCTATGAGTATATGCAAAAGTAATGAATTGTTTCTACTCTAACAAAAGAATTTGGAAGGTGTATACCAAATGAGACCATCACAAAATTGCAATGGTCTCATAAAAGGTAATTTACAGCCTTAAATAAAATTTGTAATGGCTATTTATTATATAAGATAGAAGATATAACAATTACGGCATCATTTTCAGATACCTCTACCTCTGTAGGATACCCTTCATTATCAAACGTATATTTAAATTTTAGTGTGTAACCAGTAGACGGATTTCTTATTGACTCTACAAAATTTACACTCGTCTGTCCTGTTTTTTTAATTATTGTAGGAATAATCAGATCGAAGCCCATTATAGCGTCATAAGCTAAGCGGTTAAGGTCTAAATTTGTTTTCAATGGATGTTGAGTATACTTAAAGTCATATATGATGTGACTTGTTAGAGCATTGTTTACTTTAGTAACACGACTCTCTCTTGTCATATTACCATTCAACCACTCTAAAGTTAGGTTTTTTGTTATGATTGACTCTGCAATATTTATCCTATTGAGATATTTATCGCCTTCATAACCTAATAGATGTTTAACTATTACTGTGCTCGACTGGTCCTTCATGTCCTTTTTGTTGGTATGTCCAGATACAATCAACCCTCTATGATCATAAAGATATTCGCTACTCTCTTTTAGGTTACCATTATAATCGAGCGTAACATCTATTGAATCGGTATGATGAGTTAACTGATAATTTAACGCCTCTGACTCTCTATCACTGCTGAATTGAACCAGCTGTTCACGATTGTTGTACTTAAATTTAAATGCGAATGTAGATACTGGTGTTGCACCACTCATCTGAGTCAAATTTATTGATGTAATAACTTTAGGCACAACAGGCACTTGACCCTGCTCGGTTTTACCACTTTGCGCAATAGTTATTGTTAGGTGAGAACCTCCCGACTTTAAATGTATTTTTTCAACACGATCATTACCACTATAATTAACATCTAAATAGATATGAATTGTATGGTTTCCTGCCACACCACTCATAGGTGTTACAGCTACCCAAGAGCTGTTTGTCTCTGTTTTAGACTCATCACCAATAGTGATATTCCAATCTGCTTGAGCTGTAAATGTAAAGCCTCCTACCGATTCTATTTGATTGGCGAACGCATTTTGATTTAACCTCTCTTCGTTGTAACCAATAATTGAGGTATCTGTTTTGTCATCTTTAGACATAGATTCGCATGACATCAACCACCCCGTTAAAGGTAGTACGATAGAGATGTAAAAAAGTAATTTCTTCATAATTTTAATTATCTATTATATTAAGTGGTTGTGTATTGTCTGCAAAATTAGTAAAATAAATTGAATTACAAATTTTTATTGCACTATTATAATAAAATAATTATCTTTGTGTAATAGACTAGATATAACTACAAATAAGAAAAATTTACTTACCAACAATATAAAACTTTAGAAGAGGGGTTAAGCTCTCTTTTTGAGCGTATTATAAATTTCAAACCTCTTCCAAGACGAACGCACTCTAAAGAGGAGTTATACTCTACTATGCTAAGCATCAACAATCTGACTGCATATAGTACTGAACAGCTTGATACCTTTATCGAGGAGCTAAACAAAATACCACAATCTACACATGACGAGATAATAGCTCTTATAGAGCATCTGAAAATAGTACCTAAAAAGAATGAAAGCGAATTAAGGCTTAGCATAAAAAGTTTAAAGCACCAACCTAAAACAAGGCGAAAAGATAGCTCACAGTTTTACAATCATCTCTCTGTATTCCCTGATCAAACTGAAAATGAGTTAGCTGATATATTAGAGTATATACCTATTATCTCTAAATTAATGCTAAAAGAGGTTGCTGCGACTATTGAGCTCATTGCACAACTACCGCTATCAAAATATGACAACACCGATAAATTTTTCGACTATTTCACTGAAAAAGGGGTTTCAGAGCAGACTACACAAGCTATAATAAGCTTTTACAAGCGTATAGCACTGATAAAGCACCTCTATTTCATTGACAAGATAAAACACCTTGAAAGGTGTTCACAAGAGCAGCTAACACTACTTGTTGACCTAATACGAAAGCACACACCAAAATGCTCAATGATTGTATTATTTGGCAGTTATGCTAGGGGCGAGGGTGTAATATATGATGAGCACCCAGAGAGCGGTGGCGGTCGTGTATCATTTCAGAGCGATTATGATATTATGGTTGTTCTTGCAAAGCCTGCAACTAAGGCTAAAGCTTACGAAATAAATAGGAAGATATATGATAAGGTAGCGAGTGAATATAACAAGATATATGAGGGTACGCTCTATGCGCCACCTCAATTTGTTGTTGAGTGCGAGGGTGTGCTATGTAAGCAGCTAGAGGAGCATCAACCATTTTACTCAGATGTTATGCGTGAGGGGATTATGCTTTATGATGATGGGCGTGTAATATTGCCTGCTATAACTAAGTTGTCGTATAGCCTTAAAGGGAGACTTGCGCAGGAGTATTTTGATTATGCTTGTGAATATGCAAATAATTTTTTGATTTTTGGAAATACTGGTTATAATGATAAAAAATATGTAATAGCATCATTTCTTATACACCAAGCGTGCGAAAAATACTATCGAATATTAAGTATGTCGTTCATAAACTATCACTCAAAACTGCACGATTTAGAGAAGCTTATAGATATGACAAAAAGCTACTCACCAGAGTTATCAACAGTGTTTCCACGAGTAACAGAATTTGAGCAAAACACCTTTAACCTACTACGTGATGCCTATGTAGATGCTAGATATAAAATAGATTTCAAAGTGACAAAAGAGGAGCTGGAGTATATGCTAGAGCGTACAGAGGTGCTAAAAGAGATAACTACACGCATCTGCAAAGAGCAAATTAAACATTATGAAACACTGGCTAAAGACGAAAAGTAAAATGTATCTTTGAGATACTGACAAGGTATAATTACAAATATGGAAAATTTAATAACAAACAAGATAAAACACCTAGAAAAGTGTTCACAAGAGCAGCTAATAGTACTTGTTAACCTAATACGAAAGCACACACCAAAATGCTCAATGATTGTATTATTTGGCAGTTATGCTAGGGGCGAGGGTGTAATATATGATGAGCACCCAGAGAGCGGTGGCGGTCGTGTATCATTTCAGAGCGATTATGATATTATGGTTGTTCTTGCAAAGCCTGCAACTAAGGCTAAAGCTTACGAAATAAATAGGAAGATATATGATAAGGTAGCGAGTGAATATAACAAGATATATGAGGGTACGCTCTATGCGCCACCTCAATTTGTTGTTGAGTGCGAGGGTGTGCTATGTAAGCAGCTAGAGGAGCATCAACCATTTTACTCAGATGTTATGCGTGAGGGGATTATGCTTTATGATGATGGGCGTGTAATATTGCCTGCTATAACTAAGTTGTCGTATAGCCTTAAAGGGAGACTTGCGCAGGAGTATTTTGATTATGCTTGTGAATATGCAAATAATTTTTTGATTTTTGGAAATACTGGTTATAATGATAAAAAATATGTAATAGCATCATTTCTTATACACCAAGCGTGCGAAAAATACTATCGAATATTAAGTATGTCGTTCATAAACTATCACTCAAAACTGCACGATTTAGAGAAGCTTATAGATATGACAAAAAGCTACTCACCAGAGTTATCAACAGTGTTTCCACGAGTAACAGAATTTGAGCAAAACACCTTTAACCTACTACGTGATGCCTATGTAGATGCTAGATATAAAATAGATTTCAAAGTGACAAAAGAGGAGCTGGAGTATATGCTAGAGCGTACAGAGGTGCTAAAAGAGATAACTACACGCATCTGCAAAGAGCAAATTAAACATTACGAAACATTGGCTAAAGACGAAGAGTAAAATATAAAGTATATGCAACAGCTGTCTATACTGAAATCTCATTGTAATATTAATAGTCAAGTTGGTTGTACCGTATTTCAATAAACTAATTAGGCTGAGTTTCCGCAAATGAACAATGTTTTTTGATAGTGATAAGTATATTGTTGTATAATCACTATCGTATAGGTTTATTATTAAGTAATTAAAATATAATGAATAAGTATTTAATAGAAATTGCGATAGATAAATCGACAGGAAATCTTCTTAAGTCTGAAGAGATATTTAGCAATAAGAAAAAGGCTTTTGCTTTCAGGCGTCAATGTTCATTAACAAAAGATAGTCACAAATGCTGCGAATGTGATCAAGATTTAATTGTATCGAGCAGTGCCAAAGAAAGAATCCATTTTAAACACAAGCCTGGTCATAAGTATTGCGT
>CAMQVM010000080.1 GCA_947038135.1 uncultured Rikenellaceae bacterium | reverse complement strand
CAGCTGGATGAATGAGCGTGCTATTTTATATCGCCACATGAATAAATATCCAGCTGAGTGGGGTACAGCCGTTAATATTCAAGCCATGGTGTTTGGTAATATGGGTGATAACTCAGCTACTGGTGTGGCGTTTACACGTGATGCATCTACTGGCGAGAATATTTTTAATGGCGAGTATCTAATTAATGCACAAGGTGAAGATGTAGTGGCTGGTACACGCACACCACAAGAGATAACGCTCGAGGGGTCACGTAGGTGGGCTGCACTTCAAAATATATCTGAGCAAGAGCGAGCAGCAAAATATCCATCGCTTGAAGAGGTGATGCCTTTAGCATATAATGAGCTCTTTGCTATTCAACACAAGCTCGAAGAGTACTTCAAAGATATGCAAGATATAGAGTTCACTATCCAAGATGGTAAGCTATGGATGCTACAAACACGTAGCGGAAAGAGGGCAGGTGCGGCAATGGTACGCATGGCTATGGAGATGCTTGAAAGTGGTATGATAGATGAAAAAGAGGCAGTTTTACGTGTTGAACCTAACAAGCTTGATGAGTTGCTACACCCTATATTTGATGCTACTGCTATTGCCTCTGCTGAGGTTATTACTAAGGGGCTTCCTGCATCACCAGGTGCGGCTACAGGACAGGTGGTGTTTTTTGCAGATGATGCAGAAGAGTGGGCGGATAACGATAAAAAGGTTATTTTGTGTAGGGTAGAAACATCGCCCGAAGATCTTAAAGGAATGGTTAAAGCAGCAGGTATACTTACTGCTAGGGGTGGAATGACCTCTCACGCTGCTGTTGTGGCTCGTGGTATGGGCAAGTGTTGTGTGTCGGGAGCTGGCTCGTTATGTATAGATTATAAAAAGCGTACTATAACCTGTGGCGATATGGTTATTAATGAGGGTGACTGGATATCGCTTAATGGAACTACTGGTGAAGTATATTTAGGTGAGGTGGCAACTTGTGCTGCTGAGCTATCATCTAATTTTGATAAGTTGATGGTGTTGGCTGATGGTTATGCTCTCCTAAAGGTTCGTGCTAATGCAGACTCGCCTCGTGATGCAGTGCAGGCGATGAAGTTTGGTGCTAAAGGTATAGGGTTGTGCCGCACTGAGCATATGTTTTTTGAGGGTGACCGCATAAAAGCTGTTCGTGAGATGATTTTAGCATCAGATGAAGAGGGTAGACGAGTGGCGTTAGATAAGCTGCTACCTATTCAACGTGAGGATTTTGAGGGTTTATTTGAGGTGATGAATGGTTACCCTGTTACTATACGTCTGCTTGATCCGCCGCTACATGAGTTTGTGCCTCATTTTGAGAAAGAACAACGTGTTATGGCGATAGATTTAGGCATGAGCTATGAAAAAATAGCGGCTAAGGTTGAGGGGCTCAAAGAGTCTAACCCTATGTTGGGACATCGTGGTTGCAGGCTTGGTAACACCTATCCTGAAATTACGCAGATGCAGACCCGAGCAATTATCGAGGCGGCAATGAATATTAAGGCTAAAGGTATAAAGGTGGTAGTTGAGATAATGGTGCCTTTGGTAGGTAATCATAAAGAGTTAAAATATCAAAAAAATATTATCGATACAATTGCAGCAGAGGTTTTTGCTGAACGTGGTGATACTATCGATTATTTGGTGGGTACTATGATAGAGGTTCCACGAGCTGCAGTTACTGCAAACGAAATTGCTGAGGTGGCAGAGTTTTTCTCTTTTGGGACTAATGACTTAACGCAGATGACTTTAGGTTTTTCTCGTGATGATATAGCTAACTTTCTTCCTGAGTATCTACGTCGTGGTATTTTAAAGCAAGACCCTTTTCAAGTGCTTGATGTTAAGGGTGTAGGAAAACTAATTAAAGAGGCAGTATTTAAGGGTAGAGATGTTAATGAGCGTCTAAAGTGTGGTATATGTGGTGAGCATGGTGGCGACCCTAGCTCTGTTGAATTTTGTCACTTTGCAGGCTTGAACTATGTGTCTTGTTCTCCTTTTAGAGTGCCTATTGCTCGTTTGGCGGCGGCACAAGCAGCAATTAAAGAATCGTGATAAAGTTCATTCTTTAGCGCACTTTTGCACTTATTAAAGATTCTCAAGTACTATAGTACTCTTCGAACTTTCATAAGCACAAAATCACACTAAATAATGAACTTTATGTTGTGTGAGTCGCACTTTTGCACTTATTAAAGATTCTCAAGTACTAAAGTACTCTTCGAACTTTCATAAGCACAAAATCACACTAAATAATGAACTTTATGTTGTGTGAGTCGCACTTAGATAATTATAATATATAAATAGTCCCCTTAATCATAATGATTAAGGGGACTATTTTATGTTATTTAATAGATATCTTTACATTGCCAATATATCATTTTGATAGATAGTATATTATTAATAGTTGAGAGATAAATTTAAACCAAAGTTTTCAGTACCAAGTATAAACTGGCTAGTAGTTGGAGCTACCAACTCAGTGTGTGTTGTGGTATAACGATATTTCAGTTGCAATTATATAGTTAAATACAGGAGCTTAAATTTCCTTTTTATGTAAAGCAAAAAAACCTCGAAGTTGAATTAATATTTCAATTTCGAGGTAGTTATAATTAATAATTTTATATATTTAAGAGTTATTCCATCTTGTGAATCTCCTCTATTGCTATATCTACAACATTTGTTAGTGTGTCAGCATTCACAATGCGGAAATAGTCAGTCGTAGTCCATAGTTTCTGCGCTAGTAGTGCCTTTAATTGAAGTGTAACAAAGTGCTTCAGGTCATCAGCATCATTATCTTCATCTTTTATATCTACCTTAAAAGCTTCATCTTTTAGGGTTTGATACATTTTAGGGGTTATCTCAAACTCCTCTTCAAACTTTTCAAATGTAGGATATTTTGACTTTAACCTTCTTCTATTGTCATCATAATATTTAGTTATGTAATCGTTTACGATGCCTCTACCTATTGTCTCTCCCCAAAATCTACTTTGTAGTGTGGTGTCGGGAGCAACAAATATATCAGGGTTTATGCCACCACCACCATACACTGTGCGCCCTTTAATTAGGGTTTTGTACTTTAATGAGTCGGGGATATCCTTAAATATAGAGTCGGGTGCTATTGCTGCATTTTTCATCGAGTTACGTTTCATGTAGTTCATATAGTAGTCCTCTTTGTTGCCCATCTCGTATGGTCGTTGTATGTATCTGCCACTCGGAGTGTGATATCGAGCAATAGTGAGTCTTATAGCCGAGGTGTCGGGTAACATAAACTGCTGCTGTACGAGTCCCTTGCCAAATGTTGGTCGCCCTATTATTAACCCTCTGTCCCAATCTTGAATAGCGCCTGCTACAATTTCGCTAGCCGATGCCGACTCTTCGTCTACCAATATTATTAGCTTGCCATCAACAAACTTGCCGTTGTCAAATGCGTGCACATCCTCTCTTTTTACCTTTCCGCCCTCAGTATATAGTAGTAGCGAGCCTTTAGGTAAAAAGTGGTTAGATAGTTTTAATGCCTCTGATAGAAATCCGCCACCATTACCACGTAGGTCTAATATTAACCCATCTACTGTATTGTTGCTTTGCAGTGAGTCGAGCGCTTTTTCAAACTCTGTTGTTGTGGTAGCCATAAATCTGTTTAGCTTTATATATGCCGTTGTTGAGTCTATCATATATGATGCATCTAGGCTATACAGTGGAATTATATCACGGGTGATAACAAACTCCATCGGCTCTTTGATATCTTTTCGTATAACTGTAACAGTTAATATAGTGCCCTTTTTGCCACGTAGCTTTTTATGAACATCCATCTTGTCAATGCCTATTATGCTTATGCCATCTACTGCTATTATTCTATCGCCTGAGTGCAAACCAATCTTTTGTGATGGTCCTCCTTTTATAGTGTTTACTACTATAAGTGTATCTTTTAAAACGTTAAACTCTATGCCTATGCCTTCAAAATTTCCTGCAAACGACTCGTTAGACTGCTTCATCTCTGCTTTTGATAGAAACGATGAGTGGGGGTCTAGCTCTGCCAAAACCTCTACAATAGCATTATTTGTTATCTCCTCTACATCTACATCGTCGAGGTAGAGCATATTTATCAGCCCTATAACATTTCTTAGTTTCTCGCCTTGAAGGGCTGCATTTTGTGCATCTTTAGGGTCTCTGTTCTGAGCCTGTAAACCTGTTGCTACTGCTATAAAAAGCAGTAATGTTGTTACTCTTTTATACATAATAATTAGTTTTTTTCTATCTTCTTACACTCAATAATTATACAATATTAATAAATATTATTCATAAAATTGCTATATTATACAAATTTAATAAGTTTTAGTGTCAATTTAGTGGGTGTTGGCGGAAATGTAAAGGCTGAAATTTTCATGTTTGAGGTAAATATCTTCTCTTTTTTTGTCTTATTTGGTAAAATTAGCTACCTTTACCGTGTTGATAATTTAATTAAACAGATATGAAATTTTTTTGTTACCTATCTCTTACGCTGTTCACGCTTGTATCGTGTGTGAATGAGAGCATATTAGAGAAGAAGAGCCTTAGGGCTACCAATGAGCTAGAGAGCTCTTGGCAATTTAGACAAGTAGGCAAAGAGCAGTGGTATTCTGCTACGGTGCCAGGGGTGGTGCATACCGATTTGTTAGCTAATAAATCGATTGAAGATCCATATATCTCAACAAATGAGAAGGATCTACAATGGATAGAAAATGAGTCGTGGGAGTATAAAACAACCTTTAACTTAACAGCTAAGCAGCTAGAGTCGCCAGCTCTGTATCTTAACTTTGAGGGGCTTGATACTTATGCTAAAGTTTATCTTAATGATATGCTTATTCTTAATGCCGATAATATGTTTGTTGAGTGGCGTGTAGATATTATACCTTGTGCAAAAGAGGGTGCTAACACTATGAGAGTAGTTTTTGAGTCTGCATACCTACGAGGCATAGAGCTTGCTAAGCTATATCCAAAGCTTCCTGCCGATAATGATAAAGGTGTAGATTATAAAACGAGTGTATTCACACGTAAAGCGCCATATCATTTTGGGTGGGACTGGGGTCCTCGTTTCCTTACAGCAGGAATATGGAAACCTATTTTTATCGATGAGATGCCAAGCATGATTATCGATAACGTGCAATATATTCAAGAGTCGCAAACAGACACACTTGCTACATTTACTGCAAAAGTAACCCTTGAGGTGATAAATGCAACAGCTGGTAAAGTAGTGCTTCTTGATAGTGTTGGTAACGAGTATGCTGCAACTTTAGTAGACTCTTTAAAGGTAGGCGAGAATATTATATTTATACCTTTTAGTATCAAGAATCCTAAGTTGTGGTGGCCTGCGGGTATGAATCAGCCTAAACCTACGCTTTATGATCTTAATGCGGTGCTTATTGGTGCTGATGATGCAGTGTATGATAAAACACATGATAGGTTAGGTGTTAGAACTGTTGAGCTAGTGCGTGAGAAAGATGCTGCTGGTGAGAGTTTCTTCTTTAAGGTTAATGGCGAGCCTCTATTTATGAAGGGTGCTAATATAATCCCTCAAGATATGTTTTTACCTAATGTAACAAAAGAGCGTTACCATAAATTGGTAGATATAGCAGTAGAGTCTAACATGAATATGCTACGTGTGTGGGGTGGCGGCATCTATGAAGACGATGATTTTTATGATTACTGTGATGAGCAAGGGGTGATGATATGGCAAGACTTCATCTTTGCTTGTAGCTTCTATCCATGGGATGAGCAGTTTTATGATAGCGTACGTGAAGAGGCACGCCAAAATGTACGTCGACTTCGTAACCATCCATCTTTAGCGGTGTGGTGTGGTAACAATGAGATTGATGAGGCGTGGCACCGTTGGGGCTATAAAGAGAACGCAAAAGATTATCCTTGGAGCGTTGAAGATAAAAAGAATATACGTAAGGGTATCGATGATCTGTTTTTCGATAAGGTGCTGCCTGGTGTCTTAGAGCAGGAAGATACTACACGTCCTTACCATCCATCATCGCCACTATATGGGTGGGGTGATAGTAGAAGTCAACATTCAGGTGATGTTCATTACTGGGGTGTGTTTCATGGCGAAGAGCCTTTCTCGGTATATAAAGATAAGCCAGGGCGTTTCTCTAATGAGTATGGGCATCAATCATTAGCGGGTTATGATACATGGAAGCGTTGGTTTAATGATGATGATATGGTATATCTTAGTGAGGCATTTAAGGTGCACCAAAAGAATCCTAAGGGGTATCGTGTCATAAAGGATTATATGAGCCGTGAGGTGAAATTTGATACTACTGATCTACGTGATTATATCTATAAATCACAGCTAGTGCAGGCAGATGGAATAAGAATAGCTATGGAGGGGCATCGTCAAAATAGACCGTTCACTATGGGGTCGTTATTTTGGCAGCTTAACGATTGTTGGCCTGTAACATCGTGGTCGAGCATGGATTACCCTTATAACTATAAGGCACTTCAATTTTTTGCTATCCATAGCTTTGCTCCTACAATTTTATCGTTCAACTTTATGGATAAAGAGCAGCGTGTAGAGCTTTGGGGTATAACCGATGAGTTGACTGATAAAAAAGGCAACTATGAGTTGTCGCTTATAGAGATGAAAAGCGGTAATGTGTTTTGGAGTGAAAAGAGAGTTTTTGATATTCCTGCTAATACATCGGTAGAGCTTGTCAATAAGAGTGTTAAAGAGCTTCTTGATGGTAAGAGTGCTAAAGACTATGTGTTGAAACTGGTTTATAATATAGAGGGTGGCGAAAGCTTCTCTAAGATGTTCTACTTCTTGCCTTACAAAGATATAAACTTCCCTGCTCCTAAATTTGATATTGAGTATGTTCAAAAAGGCAATAAGGTTGAGGTGACTATCACTGCTAATACGCTGCTTAAGGCTGTATTGCTGGAGTCTGATGTGTTGCAGTCTGAGA